>NZ_JBQOJA010000004.1:0-163754 GCF_054971385.1 Marinococcus tarijensis
TAAGACATAAAAAATGCTCCCCTCTAAGCAAAACAGATGATTTATTTCACCTGTCTACTTAAAGGGGAGCATATCACATCAATATGGGGAGCCGGCCTTTTTAGTGTTCCTGATCCATAGCCTGGGAAAGCGATGAGGCAATCGGCACATCCTGAAATCTGATGCCAAGATTGACAGAGGTCTGGGCGATTTCAGGACGCATTCCTGCCAGGACAGGCTGTACGCCAATCAGCTTTAACGAACGGATCAGGCCGAAAATTTGATGAGCGACGTAGGTATCGATGCCGGCTACGCCGGAAAGGTCAATAAACAATTCAGAGACCTGATTTTTCGAGCATGCCTCGAGTGTGTGCTCGAGTATCACTGCAGCCCGTTCTTCGTCAATTTCTCCAATTAACGGAAGAAGGGCGGAGGATTTATTCAGAGAAATAACCGGAGCGCTCAGTTCATTAATAATACTTTCCTTCGCCTCCAGCTTCTGCAGGAGCAGCCGGTTGGATTTTTCCACGTAGGAAAGAATAATCTGATCCATGCCGTTTGTTACGAGCTCCCGAAGCTGTTCCTTCATATTGGCAGAGAGCTCTGGGTGCTCTTCAGCGTAAAAGCGCTTCAAATAGGCTGTATACTGCTCCCGGTACCTCATCATTTCCCGGACGACCCGCGCATCCTTCGTCCGGAAGTATTTGGGATCACTTATAATGCCGTCTATCCATACTTCAAAGGTGTTCTCCCATGTATTCCGGTCCTCGATAAAAATACTTGAGAAATATAAATGAAATTCATAAGTCTGAACCTTCAGCTCCTCGACTTCTTTTGGGTCCGTCGTTGCGTAAGCAGATTCCCTGTCTGATTCCTCCAGCGTTTCGTACCATGAATTCGCCATTTCCGCTGCGTGATTGACAAAATAGTCACGGATCAACTGGTTGGTGCTCATACGGCACCGTCTCCCTTCTGTATGCAGAGTACTCATATCCTTTTCCGTGTTCCTTAAAAAAGGTGAAGCTAAACGGGGAAAATTATGTCTCCGGCTGGAGCTGGCGGGACCTCCGTAACGTCCACTGGTCTTTTTCAAGGTGTGCTTTAAAGCGGTTCATGATCCAAAGATGAATAAACGCCTGGGTATATTGATAAAAGTACCATGGCATAGACGGTACATAATCATGTACCGCTACAATGCACTGGTTCGTGTGAGGAATTTTACGAAATTCCAGCCGGCCCCGTTCTCCTTCATTCACCTGTGCAAGGAGCCCCCCGGTAATATAGTACAGCGCCCGGTCTTCTTCGCTGCGCTCTTTAGAATAGGAAAGCTCAAGAAATGTTCTTTTCATGAAAGCAGGCCGCAGACCGTACAGGTAACGATCCGTCGTTTCCACCTTTACGAAAGGGCGCAGAAGCTTCGGGAGCCACTTGATATAATACCGGGCCGTCCAGTCCGCGTCTCTTCCACTTGGAATAGTGACGCGCTGGACCGAGCGGACCTTCCGTTCTACAGGTGACGGCTTCAGGCGTGCCAAAATGGATGACTGCTCCTTTCTGCTTTCCTTCAGGGAGTTTTCTGCGGCCTCCTGAAATGAAATTTCCCCATCACTAATGCCCTTCACACTTTTTGCCGGATCAGCCACCATTGGGTGGATCAAGCTTTCAATCAGCGGATAAACGAGGCTTTTCGGCGTCCCTGTAGTCACACTCACCCACAGTCTTGAAAGGCGCACGGTGAAAAAAGGCACGGTGACTGCATACCGTTTTTTTCCCATGACCTTTGAAGTGATATCCATCATTTTCCGGTAGGTCATTACGTCCGGCCCTCCAACATCAATGGAACGATTATAGAGCGATTCCTCCCCGATACTCTTCTGCAGACTGTTTAATATGTCGGCAAGCGCAATCGGATGGGTCTTGGTCTGCGTCCATTTCGGAAGAATCATGACCGGCAGCCGCTTCACCAGCTTTGCGAGAATAGGGAACGAGGATCCCTGCGGGCCGACAATTAATCCTGCCCGTATAGCAGTCACAGGCGTCCGGTATGATTTCAGAATTTTCTCCACCTCAAGCCGGCTGCTTAAATGGCGGGAAAGACGGTCAGCTTCAGGAATAATGCCGCTCAAATAAACGACCTGCTTCACCTGCTTCTGCTCGGCGGCACGTGCGAAATTATCCGCCAGAATAACATCCATATCCTCAAACCGCCCCTGAGTCAGCTTGGATGTCGGCATCATCGAATGAACTAAGTACAGAGCATAATCTGCTCCTTCGAGTGCCTGTTCCGCGTCTTTTAATGAAAATAAGTCACACGAGCGCCATGTTACATGCTCCTCGTTTTCCTTTGTATCTATGTTTCTCGACAGAGCAATAATATCCGCATGCTTTTTCAGTTCCTTCATCAGGTTTCGTCCGATGTATCCACTGGCGCCAGTAATAGCGATGACCGGTCTCCGGCCGTTTATATCCTTCATGCTTGCACACTCCTTTTCGCTTATTAGCTTTACACACACCATTCCCTAATTTCTCCGCCACTAATTACATATTTATTTTAGAAATAATCCACTGCGCAATTATCACTGTAACAAAGCTGACGAGAAACCCAAAAACTACAAAAGCAAGCACCCACAGCCATCCTCTGTCGAGATTCAGACCGGCGAGCAGACCAATCACTGCCCACGTCAAAGCTGTCGGCAGCGCATATTTTAACGCATTTTCCATCGAGTCATTCCCCCTCTTCTGCTCCTTTCCCGTTTCGATTTCCTCCCAACACGTAAGTTCATCATTTGTTCACAACTATCCATTTTCTGTACTTGTATCAATTTGTGAAATAGTGCACAATGTAAATAGATAAAGATTGCTCATTCATTCACATGATTCATATTCGAAAGGGGATTTTATATATGAAAAGAAATCACGTCCACCGGGTTGTTGTTGTCGGAGCCGGCGCTGTCGGCAGCGGCTATGCATTTTCGTTAATTAATCAGGGCGTCGTCGAGGAGCTCGTGATCATCGATCTCGATGAACGCAAGGCCGAAGGGGACGTGATGGATCTCAATCACGGTAAAGCCTTTGCTCCGCACCCTACTAAAACATGGTTTGGCACCTATGAAGACTGCCGGGATGCCGACATTGTCTGCATTACCGCCGGTGCCAACCAAAAACCCGGTGAAAGCCGTCTCGATCTTGTAGGCAAAAATACGGCTATATTTAAAAATATCGTCGGTCAGGTGATGAATAACGGCTTTGACGGAATATTCCTTATCGCTACCAACCCTGTGGATATTCTTACGTATGCCACCCAGCAGTTCAGTG
Organism: Marinococcus tarijensis; assembly: GCF_054971385.1. Taxonomy (NCBI): domain Bacteria; kingdom Bacillati; phylum Bacillota; class Bacilli; order Caryophanales; family Bacillaceae; genus Marinococcus; species Marinococcus tarijensis. The sequence goes on from NZ_JBQOJA010000004.1 coordinate 3,295, forward strand.
GCCTTCCAAGAGAACGGGTCATTGGAAGCGGGACAATTCTGGATACTGCCCGCCTGCGGTTTATGCTGAGTGACTATTTCGATACTGCTGCCCAGAACTCCCACGCCTATATCATTGGTGAACACGGCGACACGTCGCTTGCCGTCTGGAGCCAGGCAAACGTCGGCGGCCGAAACGCCGTAGAGCTCGCGGATGAAAAAGAGGACAAAGATGTGAAGGAAATGAAAGGCATGATTGAAGACGTCCGCGGGGCTGCCTATGAGATCATTGAGCGCAAGGGCGCCACCAGCTACGGCATCGCGATGGGACTCACCCGTATTACAAACGCGATTCTTAAAAACGAAAACAGTGTTTTGACTGTCAGCGCCCACCTCAACGGCCAGTACGGAGAAAATAATCTGTGCATTGGTGTCCCGGCCGTCATTAACCGCGAGGGGATACGGGAAGTGATCGAACTGCCACTGAATGAAGAGGAAGCCCGCAGCTTCCGCCACAGCGCAGAGACACTCCGCACCGTTTGGGAAAATGCGAACGGACAGGCGGCTAATTAAACAAGTCTCTTATTATACAAATACAGCCCTTCCACTGCGAAGGGTTTTTTCACGTCTCCAGCCCCCGAAGCGCACGGATTCCCCATTTCGGGGCAATGTATGTTAGAATTTGAAGGAATAGTAACATACTAGTGAGAAGGAGCCTGAATGTATGAGTATTTCACGTAACGATCCGTGTCCTTGCGGCAGCGGTAAAAAATACAAAAAATGCTGCGGCGATCCCGCCAATCAGCCAGCTTATACGACTGAAGAAGTAACCAACATACAGCTGGATCTTGCAGCCGCTGCGAACAAAGACAGCCGGAAGGATTTCAGCCATTATTACCGCCGTGTCTACCGGCCGAACTATTTCCCTTATGCCTGGCATAAATTTGTCCAAAATCTGGCGCTTGCCGACTTTTTACTGCACGGCAACGAGCGCAGGGAATGGATGAACATCCATCAGCAGATAGAGCAGAACAGTCAGCACCCGCGGCTTCAGCGTCTTTATTCCAACTGGACCGGGCATAATCTGTCATTATTCCGTTTGAATAAAATGACTGACGACTGGTACGAGGTCACTGACCTGCTGAGCGGGGAGGTTCACCACATTGAACCACTGTCCTTTTTCCGGGACCTGCAGGAAAACATTGTATTTCTCGCCTTTTTAGTTCCTGTGGAGGACAAATGGTATCCAATGCTCGGCCTGCTGCCGTTCCATCCGGACTTCGGCGATGATGTCATTAAAAGTGTTACCGGCTCTGTTCCGGATAACGAAGCGGATAAAGCCGGCTGGATCACGCATCACCTGCCGGACGTGCTTCGTACACTGAAGGACGATCTTCAGGAGAAATACCAGGAAGCAGACAGCACCTCACCTTCCGCTGAAACAGAGGATGAGGATAATGCCGAAACCGAAACAAAAGAAACCGCTTCGGCCTCGACTGGTGCTTTAAACGAGGAACAGCAGAAAGTGATCGAAACGCTTGAAGGCTCTGCCCGTCTGTCCGCGGATGCAGCAGCGGCAGCTTCGGATCTGTGGATTCAGTTTTGCGAGCAGGAAAATCCTGTGATCCGCAAGCCGGAAGCCCAGGCAGCAGCCCTTGAATACGCAGTAGGAGGCGGCACCCAGAAGGAAATTGCCGAGCGCTACGGCGTGGCCTCGTCCACTATTCGTATGCAGTGGAAAAAGATGGAGCCTTACACGTCAAATGAAAATGCATAAACAGTAAAACGGCCTGCAGGGATGAACTCCTGCAGGCCGTTTGCTGCTTCAGAAAGAACCCTTCTTTTTTCGTTTTTTCAAGGCAAGCATACGGCTTCCGGCAAGAGCGAGATGGATGGAAGCGGCCATCAGTATAAGGTCGAGCTCGAAGCCTCCAATCAGCCCCTGCTGCCATTTAACCGTTACAATCGCTCCAAGCATAATGAGCGCAAACAAGCCGGCGACGACACGCGTCAGTACCCCGAGAATAAGTAAGAGTCCTCCCGCTGCTTCGATAACCGCTACAGCGTAAGCAGTGCCATCCGGCATTCCCATGCTGCCAAACGATGCAGCCTGGGCACCCATTCCATTCAGTAATTTATCGGCTCCGTGGGCTAAAAATATCACGCCCGTCACGACCCGGAGGATCAGCAGTCCGGCTTCGATATTTTTCATATGATTTCCTCCTTTTTCTTTTTCATCAGTATGCGGAACTACTGCAAATTTGAAAAGGCACTATAAGAAGATACGTGATTTTTGCCTATAAAAAAAAGAGACCGGAGCGGCCTCTTGTCACAGTTTTTTCTCAAGCCAGATGCGTTCATCTGTTAATTCCTCTTTCACCTGAAAGCCTGCCGCCTTCAGCATATCAATAAATTCCGGATACCGGTGGGCAAGCTTCGTCTGCACGACCTGATATCCCTGCTCACGGGCATGGATAAGAACGTTGCCGACAAGACGGCTTCTCCATCCGTCATCTTCAAACGCTTCCTCCATTCCGTTCAGCCAGCTGTACCATACGCTGTCATCTTTCGCATAGCTGATGTCATAGCCGAGAATCTTTCCTTCCTCCCGTGCTACCTGCACAAGGGATGCCTCTGCCTGTTCGAGGGTTTGATGCATTGGTTCCATTTTTTCAAAAAGCTGAGCGTGTAAATATAGGATGCCCTGAAGCACTTCGCTTGGAGGCATGCCTTCGTATTTTTCTATCTGCATCGTAATTGTTCCTTCCTTCCATCACTAACTTCTACGGCAAGTGTAGCATATGCGGGCACAGTTTATCTTTCCTACCGCCTTTTTCAAGTTCATGTTACCATGTAAAGTGATATGAAAAGACGTCCCGATACACGAATACATACCAGAACGTAGTTGAGGAGATCGATGAGTCATGGAACTGACATTAAATCTGTATTATCTTTTATTTATCGGCCTGGCATTAAATGCCGTTATTTACGTCATCGCCCGCATTAAACAGCACGGCCGCCGGCACCGGTTCGCCGCAGCGAATGTAACATTTATCGCTTTTTTCTCTGTATTGATTTTAAGCATTGTATTCACCCGCTTGATCGGACCCGACTTATTTGTCGTAAGCGTCGGCATGATTTTTATGTTCGTTATCGCTGCCCTTTTGGATAAAAAAATAGAAGCAGACTAAAAACAGACAGTGGCGCTATGCCCTGTCTGTTTTCATTCAGATAAATAACTGCTTAACATGTATCCAGGCATCATACGGATTTACCCTGGAGCCTTTGAATCTCCTGCATTAATAAATTGAGCTCTTCCTGGGTGCTGTTTATCGAAGCTGATAATTTGCCGAGTTCGATATTGGCGGTTTGATACAGGCACTTTGTGAGTTTATCGATAGAGTCAGAATTGAAGATTTTAGCATTACCTATGGATGGGGACATACAGTTTACAGCTATTTTGAACAGCCTCCTTGAATCACTTTTTAATTGGAGAAGCATCTATCAAATGCATTCGGACCATTATATTGTACCTATAATTCCCTGTTTATTATACCACAAACCGAAAAAATTCATAGTAATATAGTAATGAACTGGATTCATAGTACCTCTGATAATGACAAGCAAAAACAGGCAGAGCCTCTGGGCCCTGCCTGTTTTTATTATGAAATTTTCACCCGCTGCAGACGCAGGGCATTCAGTACAACAGAAACGGAACTGAACGCCATGGCTGCCCCGGCCACCCACGGAGCGAGCAGGCCGATGGCGGCAATAGGAATGCCAACGGAATTATACACAAACGCAAAGAATAAATTTTCTTTAATGTTTTTCATCGTTGCCCGGCTCATGAGTACCGCATCTGCTGCGCTGTTTAAATCCCCGCGCATCAGCGTAATGTCGGCTGCCTCCACAGCGATATCCGTTCCTGTACCAACAGCCATGCCGATATCAGCGGTCGCAAGCGCTGGTGCATCGTTAATGCCGTCTCCCACCATAGCGACACGCCGGCCTTCACGCTGCAGCCGCGTTACTTCGCTGCTTTTCTGCTCCGGAAGCACACGCGCAATCACACGGTCGATTCCTACTTCTGCTGCAATGGCACGGGCAGTCTTTTCGTTATCGCCGGTGATCATGACGACTTCAAGCCCTGCTGCCTGCATACGCTCCACTGCCCGTCTGGATGTTTCTTTCACTGTATCCGCTACGGCAATCCAGCCGATAAAGTGGTCGTTTACTGCCACTCCCATGACTGTTTTGCCCTGCTCCTCCAGCGTTTCGTTTTCCGCTGCTTCCGGCATTTCTGCCACATTGCGCTCCGCCAGCCAGGTACTGGTGCCAACCGCGACAGTACCGGCGTCGGTGACTGCAAGCACCCCTTTGCCGGGTACTGCTTCAAACGAAGAGGCCCTTGGCAGCGTAATATTTTTCTGCGCCGCATCCTGGACAATCGCCTGAGCCAGCGCATGCTCGGAGGATTGCTCCGCTCCGGCAGCGTGCATCAAAAGCTGCTGCTCCGTCCAGTCCGGTGCCGGCACAATGTCAGTCACTGCCGGCTCGCCTTTCGTAATCGTGCCGGTTTTATCAAGCAGAATGGTCTCCACGGCACCGGTGCTCTCCAGGTACTGGCCGCCTTTAAACAGCACGCCGTTTTCGGCAGCCCTGCCGGATCCTGCCATGATAGACGTCGGTGTTGCGAGACCGAGCGCACACGGACAGGCGATGACAAGGATGGCAATAGTCGGCAGCAGTGCCGCTTCAAGCGACCCGGGCTGCACAAAAAGAATCCATGCGAGAAAGGTCAACAGTGCGATGCCAATTACAATCGGCACGAACACTCCGGATACGCGGTCGGCGAGGCGTTGAATCTCCGCCTTTCCGCCCTGGGCTTCCTCGACGACACGCACAATCTGGGACAGCGCCGTATCCTTTCCGACCCGGGTGGCACGCATCCGGAGGCGTCCGTTTCCATTCACCGTCGCACCAATCACCGTGTCTCCCGTGTCTTTTTCCACCGGAATACTTTCGCCCGTAAGCATGGATTCATCCACAGACGAGCGGCCGTCTATGACCTCACCGTCCACCGGCACCCTGGCGCCCGGCTTCACGTGGACAATGTCGCCCTCCTGAACGTCCTCGCTCTTGATCTCTGTTACTTCCCCGTTTCGCTCCACCAGAGCGGTTTCGGCTTTTAACGAGAGCAGTGATTTGATGGCGCGCGAGGTGCGTCCCTTCGCTTTCGCTTCGAACCACTTACCGAGAAGAATAAGGGTAATAATCACTGCTGACGTTTCAAAATACAGCCCTTCAGATGCATTGCCTGTCAGCACAAAATACAGACTGTAAAAATAGGCAGCCGATGTCCCAAGGGCGACCAGCACATCCATATTGGCGCTGCCGCTTCGCAGGGATTTATAGGCGCTCCGGTAAAACGTGGAGCCGATGATAAACTGAACCGGTGTCGCAAGGCCGACCTGAACCCATGGGTTCATCAGCACTTCCGGTGCCCAGAGAAAGGACAGAAATCCGAAATGGGACACCATCGTCCATACAAGCGGAAGAGTTAAAAGCGTGGAAACCAGCAGCTGCCACCCTTTTTTCCGCTGTTCTTTTTCTCTCGGATCCTCCGTCTCTTCCTCGGTCCGTTCGGTTAACCCATATCCTAATTTATCCACTGCCTGTTCCATGTCTTCTACAGAAACTTCTCCGTCCAGATAGTGGACCGTTGCACGCTCCATCGCCAGGTTAACGGAGGCTTCTGAGACGCCGGGCAGTTTATTCAGCTTCTTTTCCACCCGGCTGGCACAGGCCGCACAGGTCATTCCGGAGACGTCAAACACCGCTTCGCTTCGGCGGACGCTGTAGCCGGTCTTCTCTATTTTTTCTTCCATATCGTGTGGTGCTACCTCGCTCGGATCGTACAGCACCGAAAGCTGTTCGGTCGTTAGGTTAACGGAGGCTTCCGAGACCCCCTCCATTTTCCCCACCTGCTTTTCAATCCTCCGGGAGCAGGCCGCACAGGTCATGCCCTCCACGGAAGCGTTCCAGTGGGAAAGATTGTTATTGGTTTCCTGCTTTTCCATACCAGCACCTCATTTCCATTGCAGGCTTTCTTTTAATATTATACCCCCGTATAGTATTTAGCAAACAAAAACTGTGATAAAAAAGCGGATCGTGGCTGCACGATCCGCTCCTTCTTAATTATTTATGCAGATACAACATCGTATCCCTGGTCATCTATCGCTTCATCAATATCTTTTCGTGAAGTTACTTCAGGATCATATTCTACGTCTACGGCGCCTGTATCGAGGTTTACTTTCACATTTGAAACGCCCTGAAGTTCACCAACGCCGCCTTCTACCGCAGAAACGCAGTGTCCACAGCTCATTCCTTCCACCTGGATTGTTTCTTTTTTCATTTCAACCATCCTTTCTTTCCCCCAATTATATAATACACCACAGGGGTATTGTCAAAAATCACTTCATCATCCGCCGCATAACGGCCATCAGCTCTTCAATGGATTCTTCGCCTTCGCCGTCTTTAATCGCATTCGCCACACAGTGCGAGGTATGGTCCTCCATTAATGCCAGAGATACTTTATTGGTCGCAGACTGAATAGCTGCAATCTGGTTTAAAATATCGACACAGTACCGATCATTTTCCACCATATCGTGAACGCCGCGCACCTGTCCTTCAATGCGCTTTAACCGATTCAGCATTTGTTGTTTATTAGGTTGGACGGTCCTTTTATTGCCTGAAGCATGCTCCATACTGTCCACTCCTTCTTATCGCTTATTTACCGCTAGTTTACTAGGTTGATCGGCGTTAATCAATTTTTATGATTCATAGCAAAGCCCTGTTTTTCGTGATAATTTTGAAAAAAATAAAATAAAGGGTTGCGTAAAATGAGAGCGTTTTCTATAATGAAGTCATTCTTCCAAAACGTTTCGGAGGCTGATCATGAATACCATAAAAGATATCGCTAAAGCAGCCGGCGTTTCCGTCACCACTGTTTCAAGAGCTTTGAATGGATACAGCGATGTCAATGAACAGACACGCCAGCGTATTCAGGAGATCGCCGAACAACTGGACTATACGCCAAACCACATCGCCCGCGGCCTCGTTATGAATCGTTCGAAGACAATTGGGCTCTTAACCTCCCAGTCCTTTCCGTCCAATCCGAAGGATACGTTCACACTTGATATTCTGGCCGGCGTAAATGAATACGCCAACGAATGCGGCTATGACCTTATCCTGTTTCAATCCCGTCCCGCCGGGGACCGTACGTATTACCAAATGTGCCGGGAACGACAGCTCGAAGGAGTCATCACCCAGAACCTCCCCCATGACCACTCCGCCACCGAGGAATTGGCGGCTACCGAACTTCCATGCGTGTTTATCGACAATCATGTGGAAAGCGGTAACGCAAGCTTTGTCACTACCGATAACGCTGACGGTGCCCGTCAGGCGCTGGTACATTTGATCGGACTCGGTCATGAACACATCGCATTTATTAATGGCCATCATTACGCCTACGTATCCAAAGAACGCCGGAAGGGCTACGAGGAAGCACTCCGGGAGTCCGGCCTGCCCTACCGGGAGGAATACGTCCGGGAGGCAGCCTTCGATGAAAAAAAGGCAGAGCAGGAAGCGATCGGGCTGCTTCAGGCCCATCCGCACATTACCGCCGTCTTTTGCGCAAGTGATTTAATGGCTCACGGTGTGATGCGTGCAGCTCATCATCTCGGATACATGCTGCCGCGGGATTTATCAATCATCGGCTTTGACGACCTCGTACTCGCAGAGTATTTTTCCCCGCCCCTGACCACTGTCCATCAGGACCGGTACACGCTGGGACGCAAAGCCTGTGAATTACTTATTGAGAAGATTGAAGGAAGAGATACGCCTGCCAGCCTGATAATTCCTGCTTCGTTAACCGTGCGGGAATCCACCGGCATTCCGGGGAGCAGGTAGGCTATTTCCTTCTTCTCTCCACCATCCGAAACGTTTCGGATATTTTGAAATCGATTTCACTTAAGGAGGAATAGGCATGAAGAAAGCTGCAGCCGTTACAGGAGCGTTTATAATGCTCGCCGGATGTTCAAATGCGGACATCTCTCCCACTGCTGAGGACGAAGTCACGATTACGTACGCCCGCGGCGTGGATACGACTAATGCAACAGATGCCACGATCAAGGCATTTGAAGAAGAGCATCCAAACATCAATGTGGATGTACGGGAGATGCCGCCGGACACAGGCGAACAGCATAACCAGTACGCTACGATTCTAAGCAGCGGCAGTGATGAAATCGATGTATTTGCCGCTGACGTGGTCTGGCCGGCGGAATTCGCCCAGGCTGGCTATGCGCTTCCGCTCGACCGCCTGATTGAAAGAGACAACGTCAATATTGATGCCCACTTCCCGGCCACTATTGAATCCACCTCCTATAACGGACGGCAGTTCGCCATGCCGGCTTATACAGATGCCGGGCTGTTGTTTTACCGGAACGATATTGTAGACGAGCCGCCGGAAACGTGGGAGGAGCTTGAAACGATGGCTGCAGAGCTTCAGGGCGAGGAAGGCACCTCCTTCGGCTACGCGATGCAGGCTTCCCAGTATGAAGGCCTCGTCACTAATGCTATTGAGTACATCGGCGCCTATGGCGGCCAGATTATTAACGAAAATCAGGAGGTAGTTGTCAATTCTCCCGAGGCCATTGAAGGTATTCAAAAAATGATTGATGTGACGCAGTCTGACTTTGTACCAAATAACATTCTTAATTTCCAGGAAATAGAAACGGAAAACGCCTTTATTAACGGGAATACCGTTTTTGCCCGGAACTGGCCGTATCTCCTGTCCACTTCCACAGATCCGGAAATCTCCAACATTCCTGATAATGTCAGCTTCACCACGCTCCCTTCCGGAAGCGATGGCACTGCTTCTGCTCTCGGCGGGTGGACCACGATGATCAACAAAAATTCTGAAGAGGTCGATGCTTCCTGGGAATTTGTAAAATTTATGTCCAGTGAGCAGGGCCAGAAAATCGGTGCTCTCGAAGGAAGCCGGGCTCCTACCATTGAGTCCCTGTATGAAGATGAAGATATCCAGGAGGCAAATGCTCTGTTTGGGGATGAGGCATTCGTCGAAACGCTTCAAAATGCAGTACCGCGCCCAGTAACAGCAGATTACCCGGAGGTGTCGGATATTATGCAGATCGAACTTTCGCGGGCAGCGGCGGGTGAAATCACGGCTGAAGAAGCTGCTGCCAGCATGGAACGCAAATTGAGCGCCGTTTTGAATGAAGAATAACACGGATTCAAAGGAGGAAGTCCCATGGCTGGAAAACCTGGACGCAAATTTCAATTAAACGAAAAACAATTAGGCTACGCAATGGTCGCCCCGGCGCTCGTTTTGATTCTTCTCGTCGTTATATGGCCCATTATGCTTTCCGGCTGGAACAGCCTGTTTGACTACCGGCTGAATGATCCGACAAAATCGGAGCGTATTATGTCCGAAAGCCTGAATCTCGAAGAATATGCCGACAACCGGTACCTTGTCGAACAAGGTGTCAACGAGTTAAGCGAAGCTTATCCGGAAGGAGAGGAAACGTTTAACGAAACCTGGACTGTCGTCCAGGAGCATCATGAAGAGCTCGTTGCCGACGAAGAAATGGCTTCAAGCTACCAGGAAGTCAACAGTATGCTGAACGACTACGAGCCGATCACAGATGACAGCCTGCGTATCCACTCCATCGACGGCTCGTGGGGCAGCGACTTTGAAGCTGCAATGGATGAACAGATCGAGGCCGTTAATTCCTTGCAGCAGCAGGCGGATGGGGACACGGCAGTGGAAATAGGCTACCTTTCCGCCCAGCTTGGCAATCTGCAGGGCTCGGTGCTCTCCTCGAACTTTGTCGGCCTGCAGAATTACGCGGATTATCTGCTGGATGGACGGACCTGGACGGCTTTGACAAATACGACCTTCTTTACGATCGTTTCCGTCGGCGCTGAGCTGATCATCGGCCTTGGTGTCGCCCTGTTAATCAACCGGACCTTCAAAGGACGGGGCATCGTCCGGGCTTCGGTCCTCGTACCCTGGGCTATTCCAACAGCGGTAGCTGCCATGATGTGGAGCTATCTGTTCGACGGACAGTCAGGGATTGTCGCTCACTATATGGCAGCGGTTGGCTTAATTTCTGACCCGGGCGCTCTTTTAACGACGGCTTCCGGCTCCATGTTTTCCATCATATTCGCAGACGTATGGAAAACGACCCCTTACATGGCGCTCCTTCTGCTTGCCGGGCTGCAGACGATACCAAATACGCAGTATGAAGCAGCAGAAGTCGACGGAGCCGGGAGAGTACAGAAGTTCTTCTTTGTGACCCTGCCGCTGTTAAAGTCAGCGATTCTTGTTGCCCTGCTGTTCCGGACCCTTGATGCCTTCCGCGTATTTGACCTGATCTATGTGCTGACCGGCGGCGGTCCGGCAAACGCCACGGAATCAATTTCCGTCTTTGCCTATAAAGCCCTGTTTGAACAGCAGAACTTCGGTGCCGGCTCTGCCCTTTCCGTCATAGTGTTTGTCTGTGTGGCCATCATCAGCTTTATCTTCGTTAAGCTGCTTGGCTCGGACCTGTTTCCGGAAAGAGCGAAAAAATAAGTGGAAGGAGTGATTGTACATGTTTAAAAACCAAGCCGGTATCCGGTTTTATATCTTCCTGGCTATATTCGTATTTCTCGTTATGTTTCCGTTCATCTGGATCTTTTTAACCTCCCTGAAGCCCCAGAATGAGCTGACATCGTTCGCCTGGTTTACATCCAACGCCACACTTGAGTCCTACGCGTCAGCGATTACGACGAGGCCGCTGTTCCGCTACATGCTCAACAGCTTTGTCGTTTCCGGCCTGACTACGGTTTTATCGCTCTTGATTGCTTCGTTCACGGCCTATGCGGTGACCCGGCTGCCTATCCGCGGCAAGACCTTAATTTTAGGCCTTGTACTGGCCTCATCGATGTTCCCGCCAATTGCGATTTTGTCTCCAATCTTTAACTTTGTGACAGACACGGGACTTCGCAACAGCTACATCGGTCTCGTTATTCCGTATATCACCATCAGCCTGCCGCTCGCGATCTGGATTCTGGCCACCTTTTTTCAAAAAATCCCGTGGGAGCTTGAAGAATCAGCCAAGCTGGACGGTGCTACGCCATTTCAGACGTACCGCCAGATTATTCTGCCACTCGCTACCCCGGGTATCTTTACCACGGCGATTCTTGTTTTCGTCGCAGCCTGGAACGAATATCTTTTCGCCCTGGCCATCAATACCGCCGATGCCTGGCGGACGATTCCAGTTGGCATCTCCTTCTACCAGAGTGAATACACAGTACCTTGGGGCGACATTTCGGCTGCCACCGTCATCGTTACCATACCGATTGTCATTCTCGTTCTGATTTTCCAGCGCCGGATTGTTTCCGGACTTACGAGCGGGTCAGTAAAAGAATAATCATCACTATATAAAGGGAGTGGAACTCACATGAAAGCAGTAAATATCGGTGTCATCGGGTGCGGAAGCATCGCTAGAAACCGCCACATTCCAGAATATGAAGCAAATCAGCATACCACTATCCGGGCGGTCTGTGACCTCGTAAAGGAGCGCGCCGAGGAAACAGCCGCTCACCTCGGGGCTGAGGCGTACACAGATTACCATGAATTGTTAAAGGATGAATCGATTGAGGCGGTCAGCGTCTGCACCTCCAACCATATGCATGCCCAAATCAGTATTGACGCCCTGTTTGCCGGCAAGCACGTGCTCTGTGAAAAACCGATGGCGACAAGCGAACAGGAAGCTGAAGAAATGATCGAAGCTGAAAAGCGCAGCGGCAAAAAATTAATGATCGCCCACAATCAGCGCTTCGTGCCTTCACACGTGAAGGCACGGGAGCTGATTGCAAACGGCGACCTTGGCAAAGTCTTCAGCTTCCGGACGACGTTTGGCCACGGTGGTCCCGAGGGGTGGAGCATTGACGGAAAGGACAGCTGGTTTTTCCGTAAAGAGGAAGCCTTTATCGGCGCCATGGGAGACCTTGGGGTGCACAAATCCGACCTGATTCAGTTTCTGCTCGATGAGCCGGTGACTCAGGTGGCTGCTTTCGTGGAAAACAATGCAAAGGAAAATATTACGGTTGATGACAACGCCGTCTGTCTTCTCAGAACAGCAGGAGGCTTAATAGGAACCCTCACGGCCAGCTGGGCATATGTTCCCGACGAAGACAACTCAACAATCATCTACGGCGAAAAAGGCACACTCCGCCTTGAAGACGACCCGATGCATTCGCTGACGGCCCACTACACCAACGGTCATACAGTCCGCTACGAGCTGGGCGGCATTCAGACAAATGATGCCGGCGGCCAGGAAGGCTCCGGTGTGATCGATGCTTTTACTGAAAGCATCGTCTCAGATACCGTGGTTCCGGTCTCCGCTGCAGACGGAAAGCAGGCCCTCGACGTTATTCTGGCGGCTCTTTCGTCCAGCGAACGCGGTCAGTTTGTTACTATCGGGAAGGAAGGTGTTCAATAATGAAGATCGGCGTTTTTACTGTTCTCTATGCTGATTTGGCTTTTACAGATATGCTCGACAAGGTTAAACGTGCCGGGGTGCAGGCCGTAGAGCTTGGCACCGGCGGCAATCCAGGCAACGCCCATGCAGATGTGGACAGGCTTTTAAACAGCGAGGATGCACGCAAACAGTTCCAGGAAGCACTGGATGCCCGGGGCTTAACCGTCAGCGCGCTCAGCTGCCACGCCAATCCGGTTTCCCCGGACCCGGCTGAAGCAAAGGACGCGGACGAAACGTTCAAAAAAACCGTACAGCTTGCCAGCCTGCTGAGTATTCCGGTCGTTAATACGTTCTCTGGTGTCGCCGGAAGCGACGAAAGCGCCAGGCACCCAAACTGGCCGGTCGCCCCGTGGCCGAGCGCATATTCAGACATTTACAACTGGCAGTGGGAGCAAAAGCTCATTCCGTATTGGAAGGAAGCCGGCAGCTACGCCAAAGAACACGGCATCAAGGTTGGTATCGAACCTCACGGAGGCTTTCTGGTTCATACGCCGTATACAGTATTAAAGCTTCGGGAGGCGACCAATGACGCGGTGGGCGCCAACCTTGATCCGAGTCATATGTGGTGGCAGGGAATCGATCCGGTAGCCGCGATAAAAATTCTTGGAAAAGAAGGAGCGATCCACCACTTCCACGCCAAGGATACGTACATTGACCAGGATAACGTCAATATGTACGGCCTCACCGACATGCAGCCGTACAGCAGCGTTCAGACCCGCGCCTGGAGCTTCCGGTCGGTCGGCTTCGGCCACGGCATGAAGGAATGGAGCGATATGATCAGTGCGCTTCGGACATTCGGCTATGACCATGTTGTCAGCATCGAGCATGAAGATCCGATCATGTCACTCGATGAAGGCTTTGAGCGGGCCGTGCAAAACCTGAATTCCGTCAACATTTCCGAGCGTCCGGTCGACATGTGGTGGGCGTGACCCCTCCGTATTAAAAAAGCTGCTCCCCTTTACTCAGGGCGGGCAGCTTTTTAAAACAGGCGATGCTTGTACGCATAAACGACTGCCTGGGTACGGTCCTGCACCTCGAGCTTATGGAGGACACTGCTCACATGTACCTTCGCTGTTTTCAGGGCAATAAACAGCTCTTCGGCAATTTCGATATTAGTTTTTCCCTCCGCAAGCAGCCGCAGCACCTCGAGCTCGCGTGCGGTCAGCTCCTCGTGCAGCTCCCTCTGGTCCCGCCGTTTCATGTTTGCCATCAGCTTTCCTGCTACCTCGGGCTCGAGAATCGACTGCCCTTCGTGTGTTTTCCGGATTGCCGCTGCAATCTCCCCGGCCCGGGAGGTTTTTAAAATATAGCTTACCGCGCCCGCTTCAAGCGCCGGGTACACCTTTTCATCATCGATAAAGCTTGTGACAATAATAATTTTGGCTGCCGGCCATGCCTCCATAATTTTTTCTGTCGCCTCAATGCCATTCATATCATCCATCACCAGATCCATGAGGATGATATCCGGCCTGAGTTCAAGCGCCAGCCTGACCGCTTCCCTCCCGCTTGAGGCTTCAGCGGTTACTTCCATGTCCGGCTGCGTCGATAAATACGACGTCACTCCAATACGGACCATTTCGTGGTCATCTGCAAACAGGATGGTAATCATACCTCTTCTCCCTTCGACAGCCAGGGCACTTTGACATCGATGCGGCTGCCTTCTCCCGGCAGACTCACTAAATGAAAGTGCCCGCCAATTTCCTCCGCTCGTTCCTTCATCGTGCTTAATCCGTAGCTGTCCGGTTTTTCTTCCTCTGTATAGAAGCCGACGCCGTTGTCCTGAACGCGCAAAATGATAAATTCTTCGCGCTGCAGCAGTGATACCTTCAGCTCGGTCGCCTTCGCGTGGCGAAGCGTGTTGGAAATGGACTCCTGGCTGATCCGAAACAGCTGGTCCTCCACTCCCTTTTCAATCGGAAACGGTTCAATCACCTGCTTGATCTGAAGCGGCACCTTCGTCGTCAGATCGTTCAGCAGCTGAGTGATTCCCTCCTGCAGCGATTGTTTATTCAGCGCCGCCGGACGCAGATGAAGAAGCAGCGCCCGCATCTCAAGCTGAGACTGGTTAATCATCCGCTCGATGGTCTGCCACTCCCGGGAGGCTTCCCCCACACCGGACTGTTCATTAACCGCAGATATCATCATCGAAGCCGCAAACAGCTGCTGGCTGACCGAATCATGGAGCTCACGGGCAATCCGGTTCCTTTCCTGCGCAATAACCTCCTGCAGGCTCTTTTCCCGGTCCTCGGCCCGTTCTGTGGCCAGCTTCTGTCCGCGCTCCGCCTGCCCCTGCAGCTGGCGCTCCACCGCTTCAAGCTCCGTGCGCAGCTCTTCTACTTCCCGGTACACCTCTGCCGGCCAGATCGTTTTAGAGCTTCCTCTGCTCAGCCGCTCCAGCACAGTCTGCAGCTGCTGCCAGCGGGCATTCCAGGCCCGGAGCGTCAAAAGCCCAAGAGCGGTGCCAAGCAGAACAATCAGAACAACAAACAAAAAGCCGTACGGGAGACCGCTCCCGGTTTGCCCCATCAGCACTTCCCACATGTCAAAAGGCAGCAGCAACAGAAGCGGAACGACGGTGGAGGCACTGATGAGAAAGGCTGCAGCAATACCCCACCCGGCCGCTTTCACAAAGCTGTTCATCGCCGCTCCACCTCCAGGTCCCCGCTGAGAAGCGAGGTGAAAATATAAAGCGTGGAGGCTTCCTCATCTGCTGCAGGAGCGCGATAAGTGATCGTCTGGTTCCACCGCTTTGCTTCTTCTTTTCCAAACAGGCGCACGCGTCCGTACACTGTACTGTGACGGACAATCACGTTCACTTCGTACGGCACATAGACGGTCACTGAGCCAAAGCCGTGACGGACAATAATTACTGCCTGTGCCGGCAGCACGGTATTGGTCGCATCAACAATTTTATCGCCGACGCCGCCGATCACGTTAATATCCTTCCAGTGAAACGGCTTCCTTCCGACCTTCTCCCGTCCCCACAGGCAGTTGCCAAGCAGCTGGTCCCGTTCATAATTCTCCACCCTGCCGGCCAACTCTTCCATCTCTGCCTGTTCTTCGACAGGCTCCCGGCCCGACCGGCGCATCTGCAGAAGCAGCAGAACAAAAAAGGCAATTACCCAGAACTGTACGGCCCAGAGAGTGACCGCTGTAAGGCCCAGGCCGATCCACCCGGTCCACCAGAAAATGGCCGAAAGCGTCCGCCTTTTCGTCCGCTTTCCAATAAAAATAAACAGGGCGAAAAAGAAGAGCACGGGCACTAACCCGGCCCCGTCCGAAAAAAATTCCAGTATGAACAGGAGGATTCCCGTAAAAAACACGAATTGAATCATCTTCGTTGATATGTGGGAAAACATAGGAACCCTCCTTTTTTTGTTTATGTAAGTTAAAAATAGAGACGCCGTGGTCAGCGTCTCTATTTTATCACGCTTTTTCCTGCTCCGCCTCTGTCTTCCGCTTTTCAAGACGGGCTACCCGTTCGTCGAAGGTGGAATGCTCGTACTCCTGCTGATGGTGCTGCTCCATACTTTCTAAATACTGTTCCACTTCCTTAAAACGAGCTTCCGGGTCGCGTCCGTTCTCTTCATACAGCTTCGTAATATTGTGATTCGCCCGGGCTACATTTTCCCGTCCCATCCACTCCAGCCGTTTCAGACGCATATCCTTCAGCTTGTACACCATTTCCTGATGCCGACTCTCAAGTGTCTGCAGCTGCTCTTCTGCTTCTTTTTTCATCGTGGCGAGCTTTTGCGCCCGATCGCCGTACTGTTCAATTTCTCTCAAAGCAATCTCATACAGCTCGTTCTCTTCATAATGCTTTACTACCGCGGCCTGCTGCTTGCGTTTATCCAGCATGTGTTCTGCTTCGTCCTGTTCGTGCTGAAATTCTTCAACCAGCCGGCGCTGCCGGTCTGTGAGCCTGCTTACCTTTTCCGTCTCACACTCCGCTTCTTTAATATAGCGGTTGAGCGATAGGATCGGATTGTCTTTTTCTTTTTTCATATTCCACCGCTCCCATTCCAGTTCGACATCCTCCTTGAACTGCTGCCAAATGCCTGCCATGGCTCTTTCCTCCTTTTTTATCTGCGTTTTAGTTTTTTCCATTCTTCTTCAAAGCCTGTGAACGGATCCTTCGTTCTGGTCCGGCGGTCAATATCCACTTCGTCATCACTCCATTTTTTCACGCTCCAGTATATGGCATACAAGCCGAGAAGCGCGATTACTGCATAGATGTTGGTGAGCGCAAGCAATATGGCTGCAATGCCCACAATCACCCAGAAAACCCGTGCTGCTGTTGAAGTGCTTTCCTGAAACTGTCGGTAGACGATATACGCCAGTGCCACTCCGGCCGCGAGCAAGAGCAGCGGCCCAAGGTTAGACAAAACGATAATCGCTGCGATCGTAATCACTGATGCTAATCCGATTTTTTTCCACATGGTGTTTCCCCCTTCCTGTACTTTTATCTTACGCTGGTTTCCAGACTTCCGGGAGCAGCCCGGGGTCTATCTTTTCTACGCCTCAAGGCGTATTTACCATAAAAAAAACACCCTTTCTGTATAAAAGGGTGCTTACGTCTGGATCTGCTGCCCTGTCTTTTCAAGGGCATCGATCGTCTTTTTTTTAAATGCATCGTCAACCGGATGGCCGTCTGGACTCGAATAATTCAGCTGATTTTTCGCCGGGAGGTAAACATATCCCAGTGCTTCAAGCTCCCCGCAAAGTTCTGCCGGCAGCCTGCCGGAGCCCGTCTTCCGGACAAAATGCTCTGTTACCGAGACTGTGACCTCTGTATCCGTCGATCCGGTGTCCAGCACAAATAAATCGTCCTCATTCTGCTTAATCCATTTTCCTTTGGAAAAGAGCGAAAACGTCGATGCCTCGAGGGCGGAAATGCCGCTGAGATTCACGCGGTATACGTCATTAATAACCTGCCGCACCATTTCACCGGACGGAGGAGACGGGAGCCGGGCGAGTGCATAGCCAAGCAGTTCCTCTTTACCGGCGGCCTCCCATTCTTTTTCAGTCCATGCTGCAAAAACAGATTGTGACCTCCTGGCACCAGGGGCTTTCGGGTCCGCAGCAATACTCTGCAGCGAGATGCCGAAAATCTCTGACACAAGGCGCTCCACCACAGCTGCAGTGAGTTTGTTTTCCTTTTCCATTCTTTCATCCATCTGTTCTGCTTTTGTACTCATACCAGTCCCTTCTTTCAACTTGATATGTAAACCATCCGGCGTTTGCTGTTTACTCGTTTCTTACCAGCCGGAACCCAATAGACTTCAGCGCTGTTTCCAGGCTTTTTTCGATCATAATATTTTCGCTGAGAATATCTTTTCGTATATCCTGAACAGCCATGTCCGGGCGGACACCGGTTAGAATAGGGTCAATGCCCATCAGCTTCAGCGCCTGAATGACCTGGGAAATATACATCGTAAACGTTTCGTTAAAAGCGGAAACGCCAGACACATCGATCATAAAATAGTCGTATTTCCCGCCGTACACCTCCTGCAGCACCGTTTCCATCAAACGGTTGGATCTTGCTTCATCCATCGCCCCGACGAGCGGGAGCACGGCGACCCCTTCGCCTATCGGCACAATCGGATATCCGAGTACTTCTATTTTTTCATCCATGCGGTCGACGCGGATCAGGTAGCTCAGTAAATTACCAAACGTCTGCATCAACGAAATTTCTTCCGTTTTAAATTCACGCGGCTCGCGGTTTAATATACACAATGTGCCGAACGGGCCGCCGTCCTGGTCTTTAATGTAGACGCCCAGAAAGGTATGTACATTGAAATTTTTCGGCATCAGCAGCTCTTTGGTTTCTTCATTACTCACTGCATCGGAAAAATGAAAGTATTCCTGGTCGTCATTTCTCAGCACGTACTGGCAAAAAGAGGCTTCGTGCTCCACCTTCATTCCTTCAGATACAAGATCATCCCCGCGGTTGTTGTAAGCACTTAATACGTCCATATAAGTATTTTCTTTTTTTGCAATATAAACAGAGTCCACCTGAAGGGACTCAGCGATCACGCTCATGATTTCTTCAGCCATCTCTTCAATGGAGAAAGTGTACCTGCTTGACGGCCCTGATGTTAAACGCACTGTTTCCCCTCCTGTTACATGAAGCTAATATGTGTTTGTTCCCTCTTTTGTTTTTAACTAATCTTTTTGTAAACACATTATGCCACCGATGAGTCTTTTATAACAGGACTTAACCTGTAAATTTTTCTAATTTCAGTATTTTCTTGTTTACAGGAAAAGTGTTCGTATAAAATATAAGAACAAACGTTCGTATTAATGGTTTACTTTTTATCCTGAAGATGTCTTTTATAAACAACAAGGGTAAGGAGAGGAGGCATCTATGACACATTCATCATACGCTGATTCAAAAAGAGAAGCATGGGAAGCTTTCAAAGAGAAAAATCATTCGTTCCTGCGCACCCGGCTCATCCGCGAATTTCTGGAGGATGCTGTGCATCAGCAGCTGTTAAAACAGGCTTTAAACGATGATGCTGCCTGGGCTCATAAAGCCGTCGATTTATCTTTTAAGCGGTACTACCAGGATGTGATCTGGCGGTCTTATATGTTAAAAACCCTGCACTGGGAGTCCGTCCGCTATGACCGCTACCATCGCCGGCGCCAGCAGCGGACGCCTCTGTCCGGCCAGGAGGAACTGTTTGAAGAAGCCGGT
This sequence comes from Marinococcus tarijensis, assembly GCF_054971385.1. Lineage (NCBI taxonomy): Bacteria > Bacillati > Bacillota > Bacilli > Caryophanales > Bacillaceae > Marinococcus > Marinococcus tarijensis. The sequence goes on from NZ_JBQOJA010000004.1 coordinate 22,581, forward strand.
TCATTTTACAGTGAGGCCTCAGGACAGAGCCTTGAAGAAGAGCTGCATCATTACCCGGTCTGGCTCGGCTTTCGTTCACTGACTCCATACCAGCAGTGGATTTTTTCCAAAAAATACAGCTGCGGGTGGAAGGATACAGACATCGCCAGCTACCTTCAAATCAGCCGCCAGGCAGTGTCAAACGCCCACCGGAAAGGTTTGAAGACGCTTCGTTTTTATGCCGGGACACAGGAGGAGCGGTGATGCACATTATTGATTCCAGTGCCGTTGTCGAACTGCTGGCCAATGTCGGCTTTCCTATTATTGTAACGTTCTATCTGCTTTTGCGGATTGAACAGCGGATTGAGCATCTGCGCCGGGATGTAACCCGTCTGGCATGCGCTTCACCAAAAAAGGAGGAAACGATGCATGATGACTAATAACCGTACTGCCAAAAATCAGCCTATGAGTGAAGAAGCGCTTTATGAAGAGCTTCAAAAATTTGAGCCCTTCATCCAGCAGGCGCTGCGCCAGACTTCCTATCAGGAGCGTGAGGATCTTCAGCAGGAGCTCCGTCTGAAATGCATTGAAAAAATACTCACGTACGAGCCGCCGGAGGTGCCCGGCTTCTGGGAATACAAACGCCGCTATGAGCAGCAGACGGACGAATAAACCGGCTAGCTCCATAAAAAAACAACCGGGCCGGCTCTTGGCCGGACCGGTTGCTACATATGTGCTACTCCATGTTGGTATGACGCCTGGCCATTTGCTCGTAGTCAGCTTCCCCGTGTGCATGAACAGCAGTAATAATCAGACCGTCCAGTATTAAATGGAGACTCTGGTCGAACTGATTTCCGAGCGGCTGGATCGTTTCCGGCTCGTGCTCCAGCCGTTTTTTTGTCGCGGCAGGAACAGCGATAAAAGCATCGCTGAGCTTTCCGAGGGAGGACTCCCGGTTGGTCGAGCAGACCAAAAGCTCTGCTCCGTTTTTTTTCGCCTGCTCTGCCGTATGAACGAGAACCGAAGTATTTCCCGATCCGGATAATACTACAAGTAAGTCTCCTTCACCCACGGAAGGGGTAATGGTTTCCCCGACTGCAAACACACTATATCCACTATGCATGAGACGCATCGCAAACATTTTTCCGACAAGACCGGAGCGCCCTTCACCGGCTACAAAAATTCTTGGAGCCCGGTTAAGCTTTGCAGCAGCCTCTTCTGCTTCTGCCGCGTCCACGCTGCCCACAACCTCTGTTATTTCCCGGGAAATGGTGTTTAATACTTGTTCTGCATTCATAGCCTGTCTGCCTCCGATCGTATTTGTTCCGCTGCCTGCCCGGGATCTTCACTTTTTGTAATAGCGCCTCCGATAATAACTACGTCTGGACGCGCATCCTTAATTTTATGAAGATTATCTGCCTTTAAACCGCCGGCCGCTGACACTTCCCAGTGCGGGAAGGCCTGCAGCAGCTTGTAATAATCATTGTCACCTGTTTCTGCCTGCTGCATGTCTTTACCTATATGAAGCGAAGCACTGCGGATGCCAAGCTTATCGAGTTCATCGAGCCGCCGGGTTTCTTGCACATTCAACAGATCCACAAACGCTTTTTTACCATACTCTTCAGTGGTCTCCAGTACTGCCTGGATAGAAGCGTCCGATGCAAAAGCCATCACCGTCGTCACATCTGCGCCTGCCTCGAAGGCCTGAATTGTTTCCGCTTTGGCTGCATCGCACGTTTTCATATCGGCAACCAGCATTTTGTCCGGATATTCCTGCTTCATCTGCCGGACGATGTCCATGCCGTATTCTTTGATGACTCCCGTGCCTATTTCAATCCAGTCGATATATGCTTCGGTTTGATGAACGACCTTAAAACAGTCGTCCCATGGTAACCGGTCCAACGCCAGCTGTATGTTCATTGCTTCCTCCTTTAACGTTCCACGCGTTCTTCGTTTCCAAGCACTGCTTCCACTTCCTCTAAAAGCGGCAGCCCTTCATTGTCGCCTGCTACCTGTACCACCTTTGCTCCGGCTACCGCTCCGATTTTCAATGCCTTTTCCAGTGAATATGCCTGCAGCAGGCCGTACAGCAAGCCGGCGTTGAATCCATCCCCTGCGCCTACCGTGTCAGCCACCTTTTCTACTTTTTCTGCCGGCTGATGCACGGTTTCCCTGCTTCCGTGTTTTCCGGCTGCTCCGTCACTGCCGTTTTTAATAATGACACGATCAATGCCGTACGATTGAAAGGAAGCAAGGTGCTCCTCTATTGACTGGGCGCCGAACAGCATATCCGCTTCATCTCTTCCACTCAGCATGATATCTACGTATGGAAGCAGGGACCGGATGGCCTCCCCCGCTTCTTCTTTGTTCCAAAGACGCAGACGGATGTTCGGATCCATAGCTGTAAGCACTCCCTGCTCCCCTGCAAAACGCAACGCTTCCCGGAGCATGTCCACGTTTTCCGGGCGGAGCGAAGCAAACACGCCGGTAATATAAAATACCTTCGGCTGCCCGCTCAGCTGCTCTTTCACATGCTGCAATGTTATTTCTTCTGTCGGTGATGGAAAGCGGTAGTAAAACGTACGCCCATTACCGTTTTCAAGCGTTTCTTTAAAATTCACGGGAGTAGCGTAGTCATCTTCAAGAGCTATTCCCGAAACGTCAATTCCTTCTCCGCGTAGGGTATTAAAAATATGTCGGCCAAATTCATCGCGGCCCAGGCGGCTGATCATGCCAGTCTGAAGTCCGAGGCGGGCGCAGCCGACAGCCACGTTTAACTCGGCCCCGCCGATTTTTCGTTCAAACTCAGTTGTAAAACGCATCGGCCCCCGCTGTTTTGGATTCATTGTAATCATTGCGTCCCCAATTGTAAGGATGTCCTGCATCTTTACTGCCTCCATTCTTATTCAAACGCATTCGGCAGCCACATGAAAATGCCCGGCACGAATGCAATTACTAAAATCACAACCAGAATCATGCCAATGTATGGAATCGTCGCTTTAAAGGATCGGCTGATGGAAAGCCCGCCAATCGCACTTGCAAGCAGGAGGCAAAGCCCGTACGGAGGCGTTACGAGACCCACGGCCAGGCACATGAGTACGACGATCCCGATATGAATTGGATCAAGGCCGAGCTCTGATGCTGCCGGCAGTATAATGGGCACAAACAAAATGATCGAAGGAACGGTATCCATAAACATGCCGACAAATAAAAACAAAACGATAATCAGCACAATCAGAAGCCACGCGTATGGCACCGATTCCTGGAAAAACGATGAAATGTGGGCTGGAATATTATTAAAGCTGATCAGTCGTCCAAGCGACGTGGCAGTTGCCAGTGCAAACAGCGTAAGCGAGCTGAGCTTCAATGTTTCAATAACGATCTCCGGCATATCCCGCAGGCGGATGCTTCTGTAAAAAAAGAACGCCAAAATAAACGAGTAAATGCAGGCGATGATCGACGCTTCGGTCGGAGTAACAAAGCCACCCATGATGCCGACGAGGATAATAATCGGCGTAAGCAGCGGGGGAAAGCTCCGGATACCATGTTTGACAATTGCCTTTGTATCGAGCCGGTCATGCTTCGGGTAATTATTTTTCTTCGAGATGACTGATATAAACAGCATTAATCCGATGCCGATTAACAGTCCCGGGATAATTCCGCCGATAAACATCTGGCCAATCGACACCCCGGCCAGGCTTCCGTAAATAACCATCGGAATCGACGGTGGAATAATCATGCCCATCGTGGAGGAGGCAGCGGTTACAGCCACCGATGTTTCCGTGCTGTACTGCTCCTTTTTCATGCTCGGGATCAAAATCTTTCCCACTCCTGCCGTGTCAGCCGTAGATGCTCCGGATATGCCTCCGAAAAACATGGAAACGACGACGTTGGAGTGGGCGAGCCCTCCGCGGATATGACCGACGAGTGACACCGCGAACTGAATGAGTCTTTCGGAAATCTTCCCCCGGTTCATGATATTTGCCGCAAAGATAAACAGCGGCACAGCCAGCAAAATAAAGGAGTTCAACCCGACAAACATTTGCTGAATAACGGCTTCAAGCGGCACCGTCCCCATAACGAGAAAGCCGATATAGCTGACGATGCCAATCACAAATGCAATAGGAATGCCAAGTACCATTAATATTAAAAAGAGCAGTATTAAGCCGATCGCGGTTATCATTCTTTATTCACCTCCACGATATTTTGGTAGTGGTTCCAGTGGTCCATCGCATTCTGAAACGCAAACAGCATAATCCCTGCTCCGGCAATTGGCACAGGCAGCCAAATGAAAAATTGACTGACGCCCGGCAGGTAGTTCAGCGTCCAGCTGCTGAACTGGGTCGTAATCTGGACCCCGTGTATGACAAAAGCGAGACCGAACAGTATTAAAAAGAAATGAATGACTATCTGGAGCGCAAGCAGATACTTGCCGGACAGCTTCTCCAAAAGAATGCTCACGGTAAAATGCTGGCGTTCCCGAACCATTGCAGCAGCCCCGAGCAGCACCATCCATATAAAGGCATATGTGGCCACCTCGGCTGACCAGAGAAAGGCGACACCGGGAATATAGCGGGTCATCACCTGCAGCGCTACACATATAAAGAAAATCGAAAAGGCGGCTGCGCCTCCCCACAAAAACATTCGCTGTATTTTATCGATAAATGCTCTCATCTTCTCACCCACCTATTCATCCTTTAGTTCCTGGACCCTTTCGTATTCTTCTTCCATTCCAAGGTTTTCTACAGCATCTCTGCGTACGTCTTCCGTCCGTTCGGTAAAGGCTTCTTTATCCACCTCGTTGATTTCCATGCCTTCCTCCTGCAGCTTTTGTTTATACTCACTGGCCAATTCCTCATCAGTTGCCCGCGCAGTTTCAGTCGCTTCCTGTACAGCTGTATCAACCGCTTCCTGCTGCTCGGCATTCATACTGTCGTACGCCTTTTGGGTAGTGAAGAATACCCGCGTCGTAACGTCATGCTCCGTGAGTGACAGATGATCCGCTACTTCGTAATGGCTGGCTAAATAAATATTGGTAAAATCATTTTCTGCTGCATCCGTCAATCCGTTCTGAAGCGCCTGGTACATTTCGTTCCAGGCTACACTCGTCGGCTGGGCGCCGAGCGCCTGCCACGTATCCGTCACCACCGGTGAATCCTGGGTCCGGACCGTCTTATTTTCCAAATCCTCCGGCGTTTCCACTGGCTGCGTTCCGTAATAATTACGCGTTCCTGCCGACCAGTAATCGAGCACTTTAAAATTTGATTTTTCTTCTGTCACACGTGCTACTTCATCGCCTACCTTGCCGTCCACTACCCGCTCCCAGTGCTCGCGGTCTTCAAAAAGATACAGAATGGAGAAAAAATCCACTTCCTTTACTTTTTGAGCCAAATAGCCGGGAGAAGCGACCACCAGATCCACTGAGCCGGTCTCCGCGCTCTGGGCAAGCTCTGCTTCGCTTCCGCCGAGCGATCCGTTCGTGTGTACCTCCACTGTCACGCTTCCATCGCTTTCTTCCTCTACGACTTCTTTAAATTCCCTCAAGCCGACTGCGTAGGGGCTCTGATCATCAAGCTGGGTGGCGGCTACTAAATGAACATTTTCTTCAGCCCCGGCCGTGCTTTCAGTACTGCCGCTGCTGCAGCCTGCGAGTATTCCGGCAGCGAGCGCCATCACGGTAACGCTTACTTTTTTCATCATTCAAACCTCCTTTTATATTTTTGCTTCAGTGGAACCCCGTACATGAAAAGTTGTCTCATACACATATTCCCGGCTCAATTTTTCGGCCAGCACGCCCTCGTTCACCTGCTCCAGCAGAAGCTCTGCTGCTTTTTCCCCCATTTGATAGGCCGGCTGCTCGATGGTTGTTAGCGACGGGGAAAAGAAAGCAGCGTATTCCACTTCATCAAACGTTACGAGGGCAAGGTCTTCAGGAATATGGAGCTGCTGCTCTTTGGCAAATGTCAGTGCTTCTACGAGCATGCGGTCGTTAGAGATAAACAGCGCATCCGGAGGGGACTGCTGTTTCATCATGACCTTTAATGCCTCCTGGGCACCGCTGACCTCCCCATGGTATGCAAGCTTTTTATTTTCAGCGATCCCCTCTGCCTCGAGCGCATCCTCAAACCCGCGGAAACGCTCTTTTCTTGTATTCATCTTCAGCTCCGGACCGATAAAGCCGATATTGCGGTAGCTTCTATCAGCTAAATGCTTTACCGCCTCGTACGAAGCCTTATAATTATTCACTACTACAGAAGGAGCTTCCGACTGCTCTACCGTTCTATCCAGAAATACTAACGGAATTTGATAGCTTAGAATGTCTTCATAATTTTTTCGGTCCTGGCTGCTTGGGATAATAATCATTCCGTCAATCTGCTTTGCCATCAGCATATCGATGTACTGTTTTTCTTTCGTTTCGTCGTCATCGGCATTACAGATGATGACGTGATAATTGTACTTAATGCACATATCTTCAATTGCTCTGACCACAAGCGTGGAAAAACGGTGAACCACGTTTGCAATAATAACGCCGATCGTCGTCGTTTTCTGCTGTTTCAGCCCTCTTGCAATCGCATTCGGCCGGTAGTTCAACCGGGCAATGGCCTGCTCGATACGTCCTTTTGTTTCTTCGCCCATGTATGTAAAACGACCGTTCATAAACTGGGACACGGTGCTTATGGAAACATTTGCTTCTTTTGCCACATCACGCAGCGTCACATTTTTACGCATAGCTTACCTCCTGATAAAACGTTTTAGTAAAACGATTTATTTCATTCTAAAAGATACAACACTGAATTGCAAACGCTTTATTATTTTTTTTGCTTTTCGTAATCGTTTACAGTCTTTACCTTTATCCAAATACTTCGTATACTGGTGAAGCTGCAATTAGTTAGCATGCTAATTAAATTCAAAAGGAGCTTTCTCTTGTATGGAATCAGACCAGCTTATTCATATGATACATCAGCGGTCGCGTACACTCTCGAACACGCTAAACGAAACGCTTGCCCCGTTTGGGCTGTCCCATGCGCAGTATATGATTATGTATGTGCTTGATACCGGCGGCCCGGCTACCCAGACGCATATGCGGAAATATCTGCAGGTGGAAGCGCCGACGATTGCCCGTACAATCGCCACGATGGAGCGCAATGACTGGATCGAAAAACGTCCCGGTGCAGACCGGCGTACGCAGGTTATCCACCTTACCGCCAGCACGAAAAAGATACTTCCCGAAATTAAAGAACGAGTTGCTGAAGCAGAGAAGCGTTCTCTCGCGCGGCTGTCAGACAAAGACCGGGAAGTTCTGCTTGAGCTGCTTGAAAAAATTACGAACGAAAGGAGCGGGGAACAGTGAGCCGTCATGACCATCCCATCTGGACAAAGGATTTTATTAGTATCACGATTACCAATTTCATGGTTTTCACCGTATTTTATTCTCTTTTAACTACACTGCCCCTTTTTGTTACCGGAAGTCTCGGCGGCACCAGTGCCCAGGGCGGGCTCATCGTCACGATTATGCTCGTTGCTACGATCATTACCCGGGTATTTGCCGGCAAGATCATGGAAAAAACCGGGCGTAAACGGGCGCTGGTCTGGGGAGCCGCTGCGTTTGTCATTTGTACTTTTTTATACCTTTTTATCGATACGTACACGGGGCTGCTGCTGCTCCGGTTTGTACACGGCATTCCTTTTGGCATTTTGAGTACAGCTACCGGCGCTATCGCTGCAGATGTTATTCCAAATGAACGCCGCGGGGAAGGCCTCGGTTATTTCACGACCTCCATGAATGTCGCGGTCGTCATCGGGCCTTTCATCGGACTGACGCTGATACAGTTTGCTCCGTTCGCCCTTTTATTTGTCCTGCTCGGCATGTTTATGATTGTTGGAGTCTGGTGCGCAGCCATTGCGCGGGATCCAGGAGTCCCTGCCGCTCCGCACACTGAAAAAAAGAAACTGTCCATTCATGATTTTATCGAACTGCGGGCGCTTCCAATTGCTTCTATCGGCCTGCTTGCTTCTTTTTCCTACGCCGGGGTCATTTCGTACATGTCCCTATTTGCTGAAGCAATGGATCTGATCCAGGTATCGAGCTTCTTTTTTCTTGTATTCGCTTTGGTCGTCATTGCTTCCCGTCCGGTGGCAGGGCCGTTATTTGACACCCGTGGGCCGGGGACTGTTCTGTACCCCTGCCTTCTGATTTTCGCCATCGGTCTCGTAACGCTCAGCTTTACCACTGCCGGGTGGATGCTGCTGTTATCTGCCGCTTTGATCGGCCTTGGCTACGGAACGCTTCTTCCCGGTTTTCAAACGATGTCCATTCAGGCGGCCGAGCCGCATCGAAGCGGGCATGCCACCGCTACATTTTTTATTATGTTCGACTCCGGCATCGCTCTTGGCTCCTTTTTTCTCGGGCTTTTAGTGAACGCTGTAGGCTATCAGTATTTATATCAAATTACGGCAGGAATTATACTGCTGACGATCGGGGTATTGTTTTTGTATTTCCGGACATCGTCAGTTTATGCCTACGAAGAGAAAAAAGCCTGAGCCTTATTAGTCCCGAACACAAAAAAAGCAGGCGCGCGCCTGCTTTTTTGTATTACATCTGATGATCGCGCATTTTTTTATATAGCGTCGTCCGGTGAATTCCGAGCTTTTTGGCAGCTTCTGTCTTATTGCCGTTTGCTTCTTCAAGCGCCTGCTTGATCATGGTCTGCTCCTGGGCCGATTTCTGGTCCTTCCAGTTTGCTGCGTTCGCGCTTTCGGTCCGGGACGTCTGAACGGGCTCTGCGGCTTTACGGGCTGTTACAGAAGAGATGGGAAGGTCTTCCGTGCGTATTTTCCCGCCGTCGTGCATCGCAGAAAGCTGTTCAATGACATTCATCAATTCCCGGATGTTCCCCGGCCAGTCGTACTGCTTCATGGCTTCCATGGCTTTGTTCGTTATTTTTAGCGGCTTCACGCCCAGCTCAGTGGAAAAATGCGTGTTATAGTATTCCACCAGAAGCGGGAGGTCTTCGGTCCGCTCGCGGAGCGGCGGCAGACCTACAGGTACCACATGCAGGCGGTAATACAGGTCCCGGCGGAATTTCCCTTCCTCCACCAGCTGTTCAATATTTTCATTAGTGGCAGAAATGATCTTCATATTTACCGGAATCGGAGCTGCGTTGCCGATCTTGCGTACGTACGAATCTTCAAGCACGCGCAAAAGAGCTGCCTGCATCGCCATGGACATATTGCCTACTTCATCAAGAAACAGCGTGCCTTCGTGAGCGGCTTCAAGTAAACCGACGGCACCCTGCTGGGGCTGCATAGGGACTTCTTTTCCGAATAACTCTTCTTCAAGGTGAGTATCCGGGATGGAGGCGCAGTTCACTGCCACAAATTCTCCTGTTCTGCCGCTTTCCTGATGAATCGCCTGGGCAAACAATTCCTTGCCTGTGCCCGTTTCCCCGGAAAGCCAGACGGGGGTTTTCGTTTTAGCGGCCCGCTTCGCTGTTTGGATCGCCCGGTGAATCTCTTCATTTTCCCCTATGATACGCCGGAAGGAAGCAATGGAGGGCCGGAAGGTAGGAGAGGAAGCCGTTTCAGACGTATGTAGCTCCTTTAACGCTTTTTCCGTCCAGACACCGGTGACTCTCCCCTTTTTGTTAACGACTGCGATTGGCGGATACTGCTGTTCCCATGATTCCGGAATCTGTCCTTCTGTAATCTGGGAAACTTCCAGGATCCATCCGTCCTTAATCTTTTTATCAAGGCTTTTTTCCTTGTAGATGTGATTCCACACTTTTGTTTCATCGAGAACACCCAATGGGCGGCTGTCTTCATCAACCATCACAATTGCATCTTTTTCTCCGTTCTTCCAAACCTTCAACACGTCAGATACTTCCGTTTTTGATGCTTCGAGCATTTGTGGTTCTACTACGAACTGTTTCCAGTATTCAACTTCTGCCACGCTCCATCACCCTTCCTGTTCATGAATTATTACCCCACTATTCCCTTCTGCTCCCCGAAAGAAACAACGGCTTTGCTTCAAAGACATTTTTCTGTTCTTTACATAAAACAACGCCCTTCCCTATTCAGGAAAAGGCGTCAGCTGTTTCAGTTAAATAGTGAACAGGGAAGTATCTTTATTATCAAGAAGATCTACAGCTTTGGCGTTGCTTACCAGCTGTTCCGGCGTTTTGCAGCCGGGGATGACAGCATCCACACTCGAGTTGGCCAGGCACCAGGCAAGGGCCCACTGGGCAAGCGGCACATCATCTGGCAGACTCTCCTTGAGCCGCAGCGCTTCCTGAAGGGCTGCCTCCTGCTCATTTTGCGGATGACGGTGGCGGACATCATTCTCTTCAAAGGAAGCTCCAGGTGTATATTTTCCGCTTAAGTAGCCGCTCGCCATCGGAACTCTGGCAATAACACCGAGATTCTGGCGGTCACATTCCGGAAAAGCACCCTCGGCGTTTTTACGGTCGAGACGATTGTACACGAGCTGTATCGTTTCTGCACCGATAGCTTCGGCCTGTCTGATCTGATCCATGTAGTCTTGTTTTTTCACAGAAAGACCAAGATGACGGATCTTCCCGGCTTTTTTCTGTTTATCGAGCATCGTCCACAGCTTATCATTCTGGAACTCTTCGTCTGTGCCCGAATGAAACTGGTAAAGATCAATGTAATCTGTGCGGAGCGCCTGGAGGGAGGCTTCGAGCTGCTTTTGCACATCCTCCGGATCATAGTGCCGGGTCCGGTCATTCGGCCCGTGAAAATGATGGCCGAACTTGGAAGCTACAAACCACTGGTCGCGGTCCTTTTGAATGGCCGCGCCGGTGAGTTCTTCCGCAAGATGGTCGCCGTAGCATTCGGCGGTATCGATAAAATTAAGATTTTCTGTTCTTGCTGCTTCAAATAGACCGTCCACTTCTTTTTGAGTGAAGGTTTTACCCCATTCCCCGCCGAATTGATACGTTCCAATACCTACGACAGAGACCTTTTCGTTTGTTTTTCCAAGCGTGTTATATTTCATGAGCTTGTAACATCCCTTTCTGCTTCTTTTATGCCTGCAGTCGTCTTACGCACGTGCAGCTCCGGATTTAAAATAACCGTCCGCGTCGTTTCGTTTTTGCCGCCGATCCGGTCCACGAGCATCTGTGTCACCAGCCGCCCCATTTCAAGGATGGGCTGCGCTACTGTAGTCAGCGGCGGATCGCTCAGCGTAGCGATAAATGTATCATCAAAGCCGACAACGGATAAATCTTCAGGTACCCGCCGCCCCGCTTCTTTACCTGCCTGAATACAGCCGATTGCCAAAAAGTCATTCAAAGCAAATACTGCGGTAATACCCGAATCATTCTGCAGAGCGTGAAGCATCGACTTTTTAGCATCATCAATTGAATTATTGTCTTTTACGAGCACCGCTTCCTCCCGGCTTATCCCGTGCTCGTCGTACGCTTCGTAAAACCCCTTCAGCCTCTCTGTATCACTCGAATTATTCATTTCGCCTACAACAAAAGCAATCCGGGTATGTCCTGCTTCGAGCAGATGCTTCGTAGCCGCGTATCCGCCCCGGTAGTCGTCAACGAGCACCGTATCTACATTAATCTCGGAAGCGTCCCTCGCCACAAGCGCGATGGGAATGTTCTGTTTCATAAAATCCTGCAGTGCTTTAGTGTTTTGTATCCCTGTTCCCAGAATAATACCGTCCACTCTTTTTTGATTCAGCCACCACAAATACTGAATTTCTTTTTCCGGATTGTTGTCGGTATTGCATATAACGACATTGAACCCGCCGGCGTGTCCTGTATCTTCCACGCTTCTCGCAAGCTCGGCAAAAAAGGAGTTGGCAATATCAGGAACCAGCAGGCCGATCGTATTCGTCTGCTTTCCTGTCAGGGCAGAAGCCACCGTGCTCGGCTGATAATCAAGCTCATCCATAATGGCGAGCACCCGCTGTTTGGTTTTCTCTCCTATTTTTCCTTTGTTGTTAATCACCTTTGACACTGTAGCGATCGAAACCTCGGCCCGCTCAGCGATGTCGTAAATTGTCGGTCTCATTTTATCTTCCTCATTTTTGTCGTTTCGTTTATTATAAATCCTCCGTTCCTTCCTATCCACCGGGGGAGCCTTTTCTTTTAAGCTTTCTGGCCCAGGGGAAAACAAAAATCATTGCGAACCTCCGGGAGTGCAGGCTCCCTGAAGCAGAAAAAAGCATTTCGATATTCACTCGAAATGCCTTCGTTCCTTTATCTGCCGGCTTTTTCCCCGTATTTTTCCAGAACCCTGTTCATCGTTTCATCCAGATGATCCTTAGCCATTTTCGCATATTTATATGGCGGGGCAACGTCCGGATCCTGTTCAGCCTCCACCACTGTCCATCCCCGGTAGCCCCGTCTCATCAGCTCTTCAAGGACAGGCTCAAAATCGATGCAGCCGTCGCCGGGAACGGTAAACAGACCTTCGAGAACAGCTTCCCGGAACGTTAGGTTTTCTTTAATGGTTTTATTCCAAATGTCTTCCCGTACGTCCTTGTAGTGTACGTACTTAATGCGGTCGTAGTAGCGCGTCAGCTGGTCCATCGGGTCGTAGTTGCCGAAAAAGGCATGCCCGGTATCATACAGCAGCGACACAGCATCTTCGTCGGTTTCTGCCATCAGGCGGTCGACGTCCTCGCGCTGTTCTACAATCGTGCCGGCATGCGGATGATACACGAGTTCAAGACCGTAGTTTTTCGCGATGCGCCCGGCTTCGTTCAAGCCGTCCACCATACTTTTCCACTGCGCTTCTGACGGTGCTGTGATTTCTGCTTTGTCAGGATCATCTTTATCCCAGTGCATCGAGTTGCCCATTTCACACACAATTACGTATTCACATTCCATGTCTTTCAAAAACCGGACCCATTCTTCGAAATCGCGGACCTCCTGCTCCTTGTGCTGCAGATTGGAAAACTGCGTGCCGACGAATTTACTGGCAAGCGTAATATCGTGCTCTTCGAGAATCGCTTTTAATTCTTCAAGGTTACGCGGAAAGGTGCGACCCATTTCAGTTGCTTCGTACCCGATTTCCCGCATCTCTCCTAAAATCTGATCCAGTGAATAGTGGTCTCCGAGTCCCGGAATGTCATCATTCACCCAGCTGATAGCTGCAATTCCGAGATGGAACTCGTAGCTTCCAAGTCCCGCCATATGCTGCACCCCTTTTTTTATAGTTTCCGCCTATGCTTTAGTCGGTATAAACCTTATCCTGATGCACGTCCTTCATATAAATTCTTTCCCCATTGTTTTTAAACGATTCGGTGGCTGCAAGTGCTACCTGCATATTGATCTTGGAATCCAGTGAAGTGACCCGCGGTTCCTGATCTCCTTTGACGCACTTAATAAATTGTTCGAGCTCGAGAATATACGCTTCCCGGAACCGCGTCTGGAAATTTGGCACAATCTCGTGATTGCTCCCCGAGCTGCTGTGCACTGTCACATCGCTGTTACGGAGCGAACCGACAAAAATTGCTCCTTCGGTGCCGATAATCTCTGCCCGTATGTCATGGCCGTACGGGGATGTTCTGCTTGCTTCCACGTCACCGGCGCCTCCGTTTTCAAACTCCAAATACGTAATTGCCTGATCGACATCGCCGTATTCTTCCATAAAGGAATTAATGAGAATGCGGCCGTGGCCGGAAACGGAAGAAATTTCCGAGCCCATTAAATACCGAGCCATATCATAGTCATGAATCGAGCAGTCCAGAAATATGCCACCGCTGTTTTTAATGAAGGAAGCAGGCGGTGAGCCGCTGTCTCTCGAGAACCCTTTAAAATAAATCGGCTTGCCGATTTCTCCGGCTTCTATACGCTCCTTGGCATCATGAAAACCAGGGTCGTACCTTCTCATGAAGCCGACCTGGCAGACAACGCCGGTCTCTTCAACGACTTTGATCACCTCTTCGGCTTCAGCCACCGTGGAGGTCAGCGGCTTTTCAACAAAGATCTGCTTGCCGCTGCGGGCCGCTTTCGTAATCATGTCAGCGTGCGTACTGGTCGGCGTTACAATCACGACTGCGTCCACTTCCTGGTCGGCAAACACTTCTTCAGGATCAGACGTCCAGCGCTCCATCCCAAGCTGTTCAGCCACCATTTCGGCGTGCTCGGCGAGCGGATCACACACCAGTATCAGCTCGGCTCCTTTTACTTTGTTCATCATATTGCTTGCATGAAACAGCCCGAGCCGTCCGAGTCCAAGCACCGCCACCCTTATATCGTTCTGTGCCATTTGTGCACCTCCTGTATTTTCCTGTCCGCTCTCCTCTATCGGTTTTTTCCACTCCTGCTTTCTTTATCTTAAGAAAGTACTTTATTTAACTGATCAGCAATATTTATTTCTTCACCGGTTTTAGCGCTTTCATAAATGCTTGTCAGCAGAAAGGTTGATTTGTACGCTTCCTCAGCATTTACCGGCGGTTCTGTACCGTTGACCAAGGCGTCAATAAACAGCCGGTCTTCTTCCTCATAGCCCCATTTTTTACTGACAGGCATGAGGTGGTAATCCGACGAATCAATCTCCCCTTCAAGGCCGCAGGCAATTTTCACCGTTTCGAGTTCAGCGGTTGACGCCGTGCTGTATTTACCGTAAATTTCGATCGCTTCAAATGGGAAGCTCCATCCGGAATGGGCAAAGGTGTTGAACGTCATGACCAGGCCGGATTCAAAGGTTAAAAGAATCGCAAAGTTATCAAGCTCGCTGTCTGACACGGCCTGTGTTGCTTCGCATTTCACTTTCTTTACTTCTCCGAAATAATAGCGGCAGAGATCCATCAAATGAAAAGGCGTTTCGTATAAAAAGCCTCCGGTCTTCGCTGGATCCGAGGTCCAGGCAGGATGCAGCAGCTCTCCCCGGTTCATTTTGAAATGGGCGGAGTACGCATCCAGCTGGCCGGAATCCATGTAGCTTTTAATTTTTTTATACACATAGGCATATCGGCGATTCATGCCGAGATTGTAGCAGCCTTTAGACTCCCGCGCGGCATCGCGTATCTGTCTTGCTTCTTCCTCCGAGGTGGCCATTGGCTTTTCGCTGAAGACGTTTACATTATTTTTTAAACAATGAAGCACCGGATTGACGTGCATCGTGTTTGGCGTTGTGACGTAGACCGTGTCCACACCAAGTTCGATCAGCTCTTCGATGGAGCCCGCTGTACGAACGTCCGGGCCTGCTTCTGCGGCCAGTTCTTTCGCCTTTTCTTCAAAAATATCAGCAATTGCAACAATTTCGACCCGTTCGTCCTGTTTTAAGAGAGCAGCATGCACTGCAGCGATGTGCCCCGCTCCCAGTATTCCAACCTTAATTTTATCCACGACCCAGAACCTCCTGCACTGTTTTTTTATGGTTATGATAATTGTTTTTGAGTAAGCGCTTAACTTATGTTTATACTATCGTTTCCTTCCGGGTAATTCAAGGGGTAAACGGAAAAAATGTAAGCGATTTATCAAAAAGATAATCTCCCATTACAAAAAACGTTCAGAGCCGGGGCCCTGAACGCGTTTAACCATTTAATATTTCCGGGCATGCTGCAGCTGCTTTTCTTTGTCTTCAAAGGACTCCCGCACGCTTTCGCGCTCAGAAACCTCTGATACTCCGACGTGCCACCAGGATTCATAATCCCCGGTCATCGTCTTCGGCAGTACCTTTACGTCAATCAGCGTAGACACCGTCTGCTTTTTCGCGTCAGCGATTGCTTCTTTCAACCCTTGCTCTGTCGTCACCCGGTACGTTTTCAGGCCGTAGCCTTCGGCTACCTTCGCATAGTCAATGTGCATCACACTGCCGCACATTTCATCCTCTGCTTCATCACGATGACGAAATTCGGTGCCAATGCTCTGCATGCCGTTGCCCATCTGCAGGTTGTTAATGCAGCCGTATCCGGAATTGTCGAACAGCATCACGTTAATTTTTTTGTTTTCCTGCACGCTTGTAATCATTTCTGAATGCAGCATCAAAAAGCTGCCGTCCCCGACCATGGCGTATACTTCCTTGTCCGGCTCCGCAAGCTTGGCTCCGAACGCCCCGGAAATTTCATAGCCCATGCAGGAATAGCCGTATTCCATGTTGTACCGGTATTTCTGGCTTGACTCCCACAGGCGCTGCATGTCGCCCGGCAGACTTCCGGCCGCTCCGACGGCTACAGCGTCTTCATCGATTTCCCGGTTCACAATACCAAGTGCTGTTGTCTGCGCCAGGTCCGTGCCCAGTACTTTCCGGTACTCCTGCAGCTCCTCGTCAAGATGACCGGCGATTTCAGGCGTAAAGCCTTCTTCCGTGTATCGAACAGAATAAAGGCGTTCTTTTTCTTTGGCCCACGCCGCCTTTGCCTCTTCGGTCTCGTTTTTAAATTCAGACGTATAGTCCCCTGTTTCGTTTATCAGCGCGTCAATTACAGCCTGAGCGTCCCCGATTAATGGGGCTGCATCCATTTTCACTCCATGAAATTCCGAGACGTTGATCGAAACAAATTCGACGTTTTCATCCCGGAACAGCTGCTTCGAGGAGGTGGTAAAGTCAGCCAGGCGAGTACCTACTGCAATAATAACGTCCGCCTTCGGAGCGAGTGTATTCGCTGCCAGGTTACCAGTTACACCAAGGCCTCCGACATTCCACTCATGCGTGCTTTCCACCGCGCTTTTTCCGGCCTGCGTTTCTGCAATCGGCACGTTCCAGGCCTCGGCCATTTTTTTCAGGCTTTCTCCTGCTTCGGAATAACGTACACCCCCGCCGCAAATGATGAACGGACGCTTTTTGCTCCGGATCAATGCTGCCGCTTCCTTTACCGAACGCTCATCCGGCACTTTTCTCGAAACACGGTGAACACGTTTCTGGAAAAACGATTCCGGAAAGTCATAGGCTTCCCCCTGGACGTCCTGCGGCACGGACACGGTAACAGCACCGGTTTCTGCCGGATTTGTCAGTACACGCATCGCCTGGATTAAGGAGTTCATCAGCTGCTCAGGTCGTGTAATACGATCCCAGAACTTACTTACCGGGCGGAACGCGTCGTTAGTGGAAAGCGTTAAGTCATGAGGCTGTTCCACCTGCTGCAGCACCGGGTCCGGCTGGCGGCTAGCGAAGATGTCCCCCGGAAAAAGGAGCAGAGGGATGTTGTTTACCGTTGCCACACTCGCCGCTGTTACCATGTTGGCAGAACCAGGTCCGACAGAAGACGTGCAGGCAATGATGCGTTTGCGATTGTTCTGTTTGGCATATGATATTGCTGCATGTCCCATGCCCTGCTCATTTTTTCCCTGGTATACCCGGAGCCGCTTCGCTTCAGATAGAGCCTGGCCGAGACCGAGAACGTTGCCGTGACCAAAGATTGTAAACATTCCATCTACAAACGGAATTTCTTCGCCGTCCCATTCAATATACTGCTGCTCCAGAAAACGTACGATTGCCTGTGCTGTTGTTAATACGGGCATAAAAATCCCCTTCCTGTTGTCGTTTTATAGAAGAAAAAAACTGCCTTCTCCTCTCTCAGAATAGAAAGGAAAGAGAAGACAGTCCTGGGGTTGTGCTATTGTGCTGAAGCTGTGCGATTACCAGCGGGCGGTCACCATTTTTTTACGGGTGTAGAACTCCACCCCGTCCTTGCCATTCGCATGCAGGTCGCCGTAGAAGGAATCCTTCCAGCCGGAAAACGGGAAGAACGCCATCGGGGCCGGCACGCCCACATTGATGCCGAGCATCCCGGAGTCGATGTTTTCCCGGAATTCGCGGACGCGGTGCCCGGAGCTCGTGAACAGGCAGGCACCGTTCGCAAAGCGGGACTCGTTCGCCCATGCAATGCCGGCGGTCAGATCCGGCACCCGCACGATGGATAAGACCGGCGCGAAGATTTCGTCCTGCCAGATCGTCATCGTCTGCTGCACGTGGTCAAAGATCGTCGGGCCGATAAAGTAGCCGTCTTTGGCGACCTCGTCCTGGCGGCCGTCGCGCACGAGCGTCGCTCCTTCCTCGACGCCTTTGTCAATGTAGGCCTTCGTTTTCTCGAGGTGGCCCTCGCGGATCACCGGGCCGAGGAACACGTCCTTCTCGCGGCCGTTGCCGATGGTGACGTCGTCGGCATACGCCTGAATTTTTTCCACCAGCTGGTCGGCGACGCTTTCCTGCACCGCGACGACGGAGGCGGCCATGCACCGCTCACCGGCGGAGCCGAAGGCGGCGTTTAAAATCTGCCAGGCGGCGTTATCGAGATCCGCATCCTCCATCACGAGCGTGTGGTTTTTTGCCCCGGCGAGGGCCTGGACGCGCTTGCCGTGAGCCGTGCCGTTTTTATACACATATTCCGCGACGGGCTGCGAGCCGACAAAGGAAATCGCCGGCACGTCCTCGTGCTCCAGCAGGCCGTTGACCACGTCATGCGCCCCGTGCACCACGGACAATACGCCCTTCGGAAGCCCGGCTTCCTCAAACAACTCGGCGAGCCGGTTCGCAAGCATCGGGGTCCGCTCGGACGGCTTCATCACGAACGTGTTGCCGCAGGCGATCGCGAGCGGAAACATCCAGCACGGCACCATCATCGGGAAGTTGAACGGGGTGATCCCGCCGACCACGCCGATCGGATAGCGGTACATGCCCGACTCAATGTTTGTAGCAATGTCCGGCAGCTGGTCACCCATCATAAGCGTCGGAGCCCCGGCGGCAAATTCCACGCATTCGATGCCGCGCTGCACTTCGCCTTTAGCCTCCTTCAGGTTTTTACCGTTTTCGAGCGTAATGATCTCGGCGAGCTCGTCCCAGTGGCTGATGAGCAGCTGCTGGTAGGCAAACAGGATACGGGCACGCTGTGGGACGGGCTTTTTCGACCAGTCGCGGTACGCCGTTTTGGACGCCTTCACAGCCTCATCCACTTCGTCCTTCGAGGAGAGCGGGACGCGCGCGATCACCTCACTGGTGGCCGGGTTGTAGACATTATCGGTCGCCGACCGGGACTCCACCCATTCACCGCCGATAAAATTTTTCAAGGTCGTTATTGCTTGTTCCTGCATATCTTCATCGTCCTTTCTATATAAACGGATTGTAGAATTGCTTTTTGAAATGCTTCCTATGATTATACCTGAGCATCCTGCCTTCTTAAGACTTTATGGTACCTTTTCTCACACTTTCATCAATGAATCCCTGTACTTCTTCCGCCTTCGGCATGGCTTCGGAGCAGCTGTGCCGGGAAATAACAATGGCTGCGGACGCACCGCCAAAATCCATCGCCCGGTCAACCTCCCACCCCTGCATCAGGCCATAAACAAAGGAGGAGGCGTAGGCGTCTCCGGCCCCGAATGTTTTCAGCACTTCGGTTTCAAAGGTCTTTCCGGTGAAATAGTCCCCGTCCTTCGTGTAGGCAAATGACCCTTCGACTCCGTGTTTAATCAGCACAATTTCTGCCGAGTGATTAAACCATTTTGCGGCGGTCTTATCGTCGCTGCCGTCCATTTCAGACTCCATGTTTTCCATCATATTGAACTCGTCTCTTGTTCCAATAATCAGATGGCTTTTTTCAGCCAGCAGGTTGTAATACGTGGCGGTTTCTTCCTTTGATTTCCACGTCGCCGGACGAAAATCAATATCAAACAGCACTTTCGTTCCGTGCTTGTGCGCGTATTCTGCCGCCAGAAAGACCGCTTCGCGGGAAGGGCTTGCGGCAAGCGCCGTACCGGAAAACATTACCGCGGATGTATTTTTAATGTATTCCTCGGAAATTTCGAGCGGACTGATTTTCAGGTCCGCCACGTTGTCTCTGTACAGCAGTATGCTGCAGTCCTCTGGACTGATGATTTCCGTGAAAGCAAGCCCGGTGACCGCGCCTGTATCGTCTGTTTTTACATTTTCCGTATTAATGTTATTTTCTTCAAAGTAGCCGCGGATAAAATTACCCATCTGATCGTCTGCTACCTTGCCTATGAAGCCGGTGCTAAGACCAAGTCTCGACGCTCCGATAGTAATATTGGCCGGGGACCCTCCCACATATTTCGTAAACGTCCGCGTTTCTTCCATCGGACGGTTGATTTCGTTCGCGTTCATGTCAATCGTCAGCCGGCCCATGCCAACCAGATCTCTTGAACGGTTTTTTGGAAATTCCATTAAAACATAACCACCCTTCGTTATTTTAATCGATTTATGGTTAAGCGCTTTCCTCTCCTATACGTTTGATTCTAAAGAAAGCGCATTCAGATGTAAAGAACTTTTTTGATTTTTCTTTAATTTACATTTAAAGGCATAGAACTGCTGGATGTTTTCTGAAAAATCTCATTCTTTGATTGATGTAAGCGATTCACTAATGTATAATTCACATTAAAGTTAAGCGCTTTCTTCAAACTACATTTTATGGAGGCTCCGCATATGGTTAATATAGGTGTTATCGGCGCCGGCCGAATCGGCCGGCTGCACATTGAAAACCTTCACCATCTTCCTGCCACTGTTCTCCGGGCGGTCGCAGATATCAACACCGCTGCTCTTAAAACAATTGAGCAGGCTTTTTCTCCGAAATACGTAACCTCCAGTGCCGGGGATATTCTCCGTGACCCTGAAATTGATGCCGTTTTCATATGCGCTGCCACCTCAGAGCATATCTCTTTGATTGATATGGCCATTCAAAACAAGAAACACATTTTTTGTGAAAAGCCAATCAGCTTTGACATCAAAGAGTCGCGCCGTGTTGTCACGGCGGCCAGAGATGCAGGCCTTGTTTTTCAAATTGGCTTTAACCGGCGCTTTGATCCTTCGTTTCAGCAGGTACGGAAGATGCGGGTGAACGGCCAGATCGGCACCCCTGAGATGCTGCAGATTATCTCACGCGACCCTTCCCCGCCTCCAATGGAATACGTGGCGAACTCGGGCGGCCTGTTTGTGGATATGACCATTCACGATTTTGATATGGCCCGCTATATTATGGGAGAGAATATCGCAGCGATCTCTGTGCATGGCGGCGCGCTGACCGATAAACGTTTCAATGACTACGATGACATTGATACCGCTATTATTTCTTTAACGTTTGAAAGCGGAGCCGTCGGCGTAATTGAAAACAGTCGGCGGGCAGTCTACGGCTATGACCAGCGCCTCGAGCTGTTTGGCTCCAGCGGAGCAGCCACGGTGCCAAATCAGCCGATCCATCAGGTGGAATGGTGGCAGGAGGATTTTATTAAATCAGAAAAGCCGGTGCACTTCTTTCTGGAGCGCTATCAAACAGCGTTCGAGCGCGAGATTGCGATGTTCGCTGAATCCGTGCAGTCCGGCACCCCGGCTGTCTGCACCGGTGATGACGGTCTTGCCGCCCAGACGGCTGCCCTCGCTGCTGCAAAAGCCTGGAAAGAGAAGAAAACCGTATATGTCGCTGATGTTGAATCCGAAATGATTGAACTCTCTTAGAAAGGATGTTTATGTATGCCAAATTTAGTTGTGAAACCAGATACGACCGCACAAAAAATCCACGATGTTACCCCGGAGAGCGCCGGCTGGAAGTATGTCGGCTTCCAGGTGTACCGTGTGCAGGAGGGCGAAAGCATTCAGGCCGACACCGGCGATAACGAAGCCTGCCTCGTCCTGTTAAGCGGCAAAGCAGACATAACGACCAGCAACGACTCCTTTGAAAATCTCGGCAGGCGGATGAGTGTTTTCGAAAAAATACCGCCGTACTCCGTATATGTTCCGGCCAGGGACCGCTTTGAGGTAAAGGCGAATACAGATATTGAACTCGCCGTCTGTAAGGCTCCAGCAACCGGTAAGTATAACGCCCGGCTGATCGGCCCGGATGATGTAGGCACAGAAGACCGCGGCTCAGGCTCCATGTCCCGGAGAGTGCATAATATCCTCCCGGACTCCGAGGAAGCCGAGAGCGTACTGGTGGTGGAGGTGTACACACCGGAGGGAAACTGGTCGAGCTACCCGCCGCACAAGCACGACACCGAAAACCTTCCGCATGAATCGTATCTTGAAGAAACGTATTTTCATAAGGTGGACCCGGAAGAAGGCGGGTTTTTGATTCACCGCGTTTACGACGATCCAAGAGACCTTGATGAAACGATGGTAGTAAACAGCAACGATGTCGTGATGGTTCCTAAAGGCTATCACCCGGTGGCGGCTCCTGCAGGCTATCAGGCTTATTATTTAAATGTGATGGCCGGACCGGTGCGTAAGTGGAAGTTCCATAATGACCCGGATCACGAATGGCTGCTGAAATAAATCTTTTACGGCTTCCAAATGAATATTCATTTGGAGGCTTATTTTTGGGCAAATACGGATATATACTATACAACGATTGTTTCATGGAAAGGAGTGTTCAGATGGCTTTTCAAAAGCTCGCGCGTACGATTTTAAAGGCAAACCGTGTTTCCGGTGATGTAAAGGCAGCCAAAAACGGCTCCCTGGGAAAACGCCTTGCCCGCCGTTCCGCCAACCGTACAGCACGTAAATTCATTAACCGCCTTCTGCGCTGAAAAAGTGGCTGCCGGATCATTATTCCTGCAGCCACTTTCCTTTTCTGTTTGTAAATGTATCCGTTTTTCCGTTATAAATTTCTATGCCCCGCTGCCATACTGAATGGATCCGGTGCGGAAAACGATGCCCTTCAAACAGGCTGTGCTTGTGACGCATATGCATTGTGCTGCGTGTTACTGCCGTTTCTTCATGAAGATCGACCAGCACAAGGTCTGCTTCCTTCCCTTCTTCGAGACTCCCTTTCTGATGCAGGCCAAAACGCTCCGCCGGCTTCCCTGCAGTCCACGCTGCTGCCTGTTCCCACGGCAGGCCGTAATTCGCCGTGAGCTCGAGCACGCTTAACAGCGTGTACGGACCACCCGAAATACCTCCCCATGCCTGCCACAGCCCGCCTTCCTTCAGCTCCTCCGGACACGGGGAATGATCGGAAGTCACCATATCTATGTCCCCCTGCTTCCATCTGGACACAAGCTCCTGCTGGACCGGGGCCTCCCGTAACGGAGGCGCGCATTTTGCTTCGGCGCCGCGCGTGCGCAGCGCTTCGTGATCAAACATTAAATAATGGGCGCAGGTTTCGAGCGAAACATCCTGCCCGGCTGCCTTTGCACGCTGAATTACCTGCACCGCTTCAGCAGAGCTGATATGTACGAAATGCAGCGGACAGCCTGTCTGCTTCGCAAAAACGAGGGCGCGCTGCACCGCTTCGAGCTCTGCTTCCACCGGCCTCGAGGCTAAATAATCATCCGCTTCCATACGCCCCTGGTTCTCAAGCTGCCGGCTGAGTGTACTCACTACCGGCTCGCTTTCTGCATGAAGACCGAGCAATCCTCCGTGTTCAGCAATTACCTGCATACCCCGGAACAGTGTTTGATCATCCGCCCGTTCAAACTCCGGATTCCCACTCGGTGACATAAAGGCCTTAAATACGCGTATGCCCCGCGCTGCCATGGCTGGGATATGCTCTATCCCTCCGGGCACGAGGCCTCCCCAAAGCCCAAAATCCAGAACAGACTTCTCACAGCCGAGCGCCGCTTTTTCTTCTGCATTTTTGGTGGTGAGCGTAGAAGGAATACCATTTAACGGCATATCCATATAAGTAGTGATGCCGCCTGCTGCAAGCATCCGGGCCCCTGTTTCAAAGCCTTCCCAGTCCCGGCCGGGCTCGCTGAAATGAACGTGAACGTCCACCGCTCCCGGCATGACGAGCATGCCATGAGCGTCTACTACGCTTTGCGCTTTGGTTTCATCAGATACGCCAAAGGCTGATATTTTGCCATCCGCGACTGCCACCGTAGTTACTTCTGTACCGCCGGGGCGCACAACGGTTCCGTTTGTAATCAGCAGATCATACATTCTTTATGTGTCCTCCTATACTTCAGCCGCTGCTTTTGTATCTTTTTCCTGCATGTAAAAGGAGAGCGCTGCCTGCTGGGAAGAGCCGGGATTCACCGGTGCTCCCGCGTATAAAAGCACTGATTCGAGCGCTCCGAGCACGGCCAGCACGTTTTCCTTCCGGCAGCTGTAGCCCATGGAGCCGATGCGCCAGATTTTCCCGTGCAGCGGTCCGAAGGACGAGGCAATTTCTATGCCAAACTGCCCGAGAAGCATTTTTCGGACTTCATCTGCGTCAATGCCCTCCGGCACATGAATGCAGGTGACGACCGGCAGCTTCGTTTCGCCTTCTACAAACAGCGACAGACCCATGGCCTGTAAACCAGCCATCAGCGCTTCCTCATGGTAGCGGTGCCGGGCAAAACGGGCTTCAAGCCCTTCGTTGACGATCAGTCTCGCGCCTTCATGAAGCGCATAAACCATCGATGTCGCTTCGGTATGATGATTCAAACGGCGCGGGCCCCAGTAGTCCTGCAGCTGGCTGAGGTCAAAGTAGTTACTCCGGACCATCGGCGCCTCCGGCTGCTTGTCTGCCTCTGTCGCAATCCCCCGCTCCACTTTTTTACGTGCCTGAAAGCGGCGCTCGAGGCGTTCGTTGTACGTCAAAGGAGCCATTCCGGACGGAACGCTGAAGCATTTCTGCGTCCCGCCAATAACCGCATCAAGGCACCATTCATCTGTTTTGACCGGCGCTCCTCCGATCGTCGCCACCGCATCCACTACAATGTAGATGCCGCGCGCCCGGCAGGCATGCCCGATTTCCTTAAGCGGCTGAATGCAGCCCGTTGACGTCTCGCCGTGTACCATCGCCACGATATCCGGCTGCACACGATCCATTTCCTCTATGACCTCTTTCGCGGAAAAGACATTGCCCCATTCCTTTTCGAGCGTGTGTATCTCTGCGCCGTACCGTTCGGCGATCTCGGTCAATAAATACCCGAACCGGCCGTAGATAGGCACAAGCACCCTGTCCCCCGGGTGAATCGCACTCGCAAGCACTGCTTCAATACCCGCTCGGGAAGTGCCGTCCACTGGAAAGGCCCATTTATTTTCAGTTTGAAAGATGCGGCGCAACAGCTCCATCGTTTCATTCATAATATTTGTGAAAGCCGGGTCAAACTGTCCGACCACCGGCGTGCTCATGGCCCGGAGCACCCGGGGGTCGGCCTCCACCGGGCCCGGGGTCATGATCGTACGGAGCGGCGGCTGAATTTCCTGATGATAGCCCATATTTACTCTCCTTTCTAATACGCTAAACGAAACAGTGTTTCTTCAAGTACTTTTACCCCCTGCTCCAAATCACTGGATTTGGTGTATTCCTTTGGCGAGTGGCTCACACCGGCCTCGCTTGGCACAAACAACAGTGCAGTCGGATAATAGCTGCCCATGACCTGCGCGTCATGCCCGGCTCCGCTGATCATCAGGCGGGAGGGAATATGCAGGCTTTCAGCAGCTTCGTACATCGTTTCATACATCTTTTTGCTCATTGGCACTGGCTCCACTTCCATCCAGCAATTCGAAGATACGTGCATGCCGTACTCTTCAGCCTGAGCAGCGTACAAATTTTCAAGCTCCTGCTCAAATTCTTCGAGCAGTGTTTTGCTGTGATGACGCACATCCAGGCTGAAAACGACCTTGGAAGCGATCACGTTCGGTACATTTGGCGTAATATCCATTTTGCCTACCGTGGCCACCAGGCTTTCGTCTCTGCGTCTGGCCATGGAGGTGATATGTGTAATCAGTTCACTGGATAACACCACCGCATCCTTGCGTTCCGGCATGGGAGTGGTTCCGGCGTGATTGCTTTCTCCTTCCACGGTAATGTGGTACCTGCGCTGCCCGACAACATCTGTCACTACTCCCACAGAAGCATCCGACTTTTTCAGCATGCCTCCCTGCTCCACATGAAGCTCAATGAAGGAGTCTATGTCTTCACGCTTGAGCGGAAGCGATGCCGGGGCTTCAAATTCACATGACCGCCTTGCCTCGCCAATGGAAATACCGTTCGTATCCTTCAGGGCATCTGTTTCAATTTCTGCAAGCCTTCCGGTAATATGGCCCGACCCCCAGAACGTGACCGGAAAACGACTGCCCTCCTCCTCACAGAATGATACGATTTCAATGCTCTGCTTCGGCCGGCCGTAAGCCTGCTTCAGCCTTTCCACGGCGAGTATGGCGGCGGCTACTCCGTAGGCGCCGTCATACCTCCCACCGTTTACAACAGAATCAATGTGGGATCCGGCCATAACGACCTTGTCTGTTTTTTCTGTTCCTTCAAAGCGTCCAAATACGTTTCCGACATCATCATAGCAGGCTTCAAGACCCATTGCCTCCATTTTCCCCTTTACTGCTTCCTGTGCCTGCTGCCACGATTCATCGTATAAAAGTCTCGTCACACCGCCGTCTTCTGTTTTTCCAAAGTCCGCAAGCCACTGCACCAGCTGGTCAATTTGGTCCTGAATTATGTTTGAAGAATGAACAGCCATATGGCCCCTCCTTTGCCTGCGTTTTAATCAGCTTCCCCGGTACGTTTGATAGCCGTAGGGGGATAGCAGCAGCGGAAGGTGATAGGACGTTTGCTCCGCTGAAAGCGTGACCCGGAGAGCCACCGTTTCCAGAAAATGAGGGTTTTCCTCCGTCCATCCCTTTTGCCGGAGATATTCCCCGGTTTGAAATTCCAGCTCGTACGCTGCTGTTTGAATGGCCTCCGCCTGCAGCAGGGGTTCCTCCACCCGGCCGTCTGCATTGGTTACCCGTTCTGCTTCTTTAATTCTCCGGCTGCCATCCAGGCGGTACAGCGTCAGAGCTATACCTTCGCCCGGGCAGCCCGAAGCCAGATCAAGCACATGTGTTGTGAGTCCCATTTATGCTTCTCCTTCATGATCCAGATCCTCCCGGTGCACCGAAAAGCGCTGGAAGCCGTAAGGACGACGCGGTTCTGTATACACTTTTCCATCACTTCCCGGGATATCTTCAACCACCGTATCCCACGTATGGTTCTGCGACTCGAACGACACTTCCTGAAGCTGCGGGAACCGCTCAAGCACCCGGCGGCCGATATAATAGATCAGCTGCTGGATGGAGGCCGTCTGGGTTTCGTGGAAGACAGCCGCTGCAATATCCTTCACCTGCTCAGCGGCAACGTAGCCTTCCCCGTTCCGGCCGAAGGCAGTCTGCGGCGTTTCATACGTCCAACCGATATTCAAATAAATAAACAACGGGCGGTTGGAGTCCTCCGGAAGCGTTGTGTATTCATCCCGGATAAAGCCGACAAATGAATTATCGACTACTTTCACGAGCTGGACGTCCTTCACGTAGCTTTCCTGCTCAATAATTTCCGGAGCCCCAAACGAGGTCCTCCCTACTTTTACCATCGCTGCCGGATTTTCATTATGCGACTTTTTAAACACTACACCGCTTTTGTATCCCGTATTATCTACATTTACTTTCTCGAAAGGAAGATGGTCGGCATACACCTCTGCGGTTTCAACATGATCATATTTTTCAAGAAACGCTTCTCCTACATAAGCAAGAAACCCTTCCACTGTCGCTCCTTCGTAGCTGCCTAGATGACGCTGGATAAAGTTTTTCATGGAGTCCGTCGCCACCACCATACTGTTATCTCCCTCGGTAAAGCTCGGAAGGAAGGCCTCCCCAGTAATATTGACAGACACATTTAAGCCAAAAATCGTGTTGTTTGTGCCTTCATAAGGGGACTCGGGTATTGGGGTAATATCTGTAAATGGGATGGAAAACGTCCGGTAGGCAAACACATCGCCTTTGCCGTAGCTCATCGTTCTGCGTTTTTTGCTGCTTGTCCTTGTCGCTGTCTGGGACAGGCGGGCCGGCTCTGCCGCAAGCGCTGCAGAAGCTTCCAGTTCTCCGCCTTCTGCACTGCTGCCTGTTTCCCCGTTTTCGCTTATTGCTTCCGGCCGCTCCTCTTCAATGAGGGCCTCGAGCCGCAGAAGAGCTATTCGGTGAATTTCCCGGAGAGCCTGCCGCTCTTCCTCCTCCTGCGTATGATCCATACGTGCCTGAATGGCCTCCAGGATATCTTCTGCGTTCTTTCCTCTTACTGCCATAATAAACGGCATGCCAAACTTGTCCTGATAACGCTCATTCCATATACGAAGGTCTTCCTGCTGTTTCTCTTCCATCTCTGTTAAACCAGCGCTTTCCTGCTCGGAGGCAGAGTCCCCGCTCATCGGTTTCTTTTCTCCAAGAGAAGGATGCGCCTGGATTAATGCACGCCGGTTCTCCTCCCCGGACGTCATAACTACGCCTGCCATTCGCTGATGCAGGTCTTCAACAGATTCCATCGGTCTCACCGGCTCGACTGCTTCAGCCACCCACGGGGAATTCTCATAGACCCCTCCGAAAGTGTCGATAAATTCTCTGCGGGATAATTGATTTACTTGTTCAATGGTCAGCATACACTACTCCTCCTTCAGGCTTTGCTTTGTTTTTCTTCATTATATACATGTTCCCCCTTCCACCGTATATTAAATAGAAGATTAATGAAAATTGCGGCTAAACTACCAGTGATAATGCCGTCCCCGAAGATAATGGCGAGCCCCTCCGGAAGGCTTGAGAACAGCTCCGGCACTACTGTGGCGCCGAGTGCAAGCGACACAGAGCACGCAACCACCAGCTGGTTCGACTGTTCATTAAAATCGACGTCGCGGAGCATCTGCAGACCTGCAACAACAACCATTCCAAACATCACAACCGTCGCCCCGCCAAGCACCGGTGTTGGAATAATGACCACCAGGGCAGCGACCTTTGGAATTAACCCCAGAACGACCAGAGTCATTGCCGCTGAAAAAATGACGCTTCTCGTTTTTACTTTGGAAAGCTCGAGCAAGCCTACATTCTGTGCAAACGTACTGTAGGGAAAAGCGTTGAACAAGCCCCCAATCAGGACTGCGAGCCCTTCGGACCGGTAGCCCCTCACCAGATCGTCTTCGTTCAGCTCACGGTCTGTAATACGGGCGACTGCGTAGTAAGCGCCAGTTGTTTCAACGACGATTACGCTGCACACAATGACCATCGTGATAATCGGCCCAATTTCAAATGTTGGCATGCCGAAGTACAACGGCTGGGGAAAATGGAACCACGAGGCCTCCATCACTTCTCCAAAGGACACCCTTCCCATTACTGCTGCGGCTATCGTACCGCCGGCAATACCGATCAGGACAGCAAGCGAACGCATAAACCCGGTAAACATCCGGAATAAAAGAATGATCACGGCGAGTACACTGACAGATAAAAGCAGGTTAAACAGAGAGCCGAAGCTTTCGCTTCCTTCTCCGCCGGCCATGTTTTTAATCCCGGTCGGAATCAGTGAAAGCCCAATAATCGTTACAACGGTACCGCGCACGATTGGCGGGAAAAGCTTTTGTAATTTTCCAAAAAATCTGGCGAAGATAACGACAAACAGCCCGGCCACAAGAATCGATCCGTAAATAGCTGTTATGCCGTAGTTCGTGCCAATGCTGATCATCGGTGTCACTGCTACAAATGACACTCCGAGCATGACGGGCAGGCCGATGCCGATATGTTTTCCCCTCCAAAGCTGCAGCAGAGTTGCCACACCGCAGGAAAGCAGGTCAATTGCCACTAAGTATGCAAGCTGTTCTGCTGAAAGCTCCAATGCGCGCCCTACGATAAGCGGAACGAGTATCGCTCCGGCATACATTGCAAGCACGTGCTGAAGTCCCAATGAAAAAGTCCGAAGCCCGTTGGTTCCGTTAGCCATAATCAGGTGTTCCTCCTTTTATTATTACCTTACTATCCATCTTATAGGAGGTCCGGACTCGTTTCATTAGACATTTTACATAAAATTTTTAAAATGTTTCAGCCACTTTATCTATAATTATTAAGAAAATGAAGGGGTGGGCGCAGATTATCTTACATCATTTTGAGGAAAGAACATTCTGCGCCCGCAGCGCGAGGCGCAGCCGCATCGTCGTTTCAGGATTTTTTAATGAAACTCCTAAGCGCTCCTCGCATTTTTCCAGGCGGTAGAGCACCGTATTACGGTGAATGTAAAGCCGTTTTGCCGTATCAGCCACGTGACAGTGCGACTCGAGGTAGACAGATAACGTCTGCACCAGCCCCTGATCCTCTTGGCTTCCCTCTGTTAGCTCCTGCAGCACCGAGTGGCTGAATGAGGCCAGCTCATCGGTGGGCAGCAGCCGCAGAAGCTGGGCAATGTCCTTTGTATAATACGTGCGTATAAACCCGCGTTCGCCGGTGAGCTGGCTGTTGTACAAGGCGTTTTCCGCTTCTTTATAGGACGACGGGGTATCAAGAAACGACCGCGCCGTGTTTCCGATACCAAAGGATATCGAGCGGCCAAAAAACAATTGAATGCCTTCCTGCAGCTGCCGCAGAGCTTCCACCGAAGCTTCATCTGCCTCTGCCTGCAGCTGTTCCACCTCCCATAAAATAATGCACTGCCGTTCTTTTTTGAAAAACCAGGCCGGCGTCTGCCAATTGTCCAATTCGCCTTCAATGTATTCATACATATGGTCCATTTCCCGCTGCTGCTGGGAATAGGTGACCGGAAGCCGGGGCTCGGGGTCAAGCATGCCGACCGCGCAGCTGTAATTCCGGCTGTTTGGCAGCCCCATCTCCTCCGCACGGTTTCGCGCTTCTTCATCAGAGGAATAGCCTTCGTTAATGAAATTTTGAAAAAATTCGTCGCGGGCTCTTCGTTCATACTGAGCGATGGCGCTCTGCTTCATGCGTTCGAACCCGATCACATTCACAGCCTGGTCGATTATAAGCACAAGTCCGTTGTCATAAATGGGAATTTCGCCGCCAATTACGAGGCAGCCGCTGCGTGTTTCGTGCGTACGCACCGGAAACAATGTATATGTCTCTGCTGTTTCCCACACGCAGAAGCTGCTGTAGGTGCTTCCGGCTAAAAACAGATCCTGTTTTGCCCGCCGGTGCGTTTCGAGCACCGTCTGTGCATTTTCCATCCCTTCACCTGCATAGATCGGACGGTCATATGCATCGAGCAGCAGAACCGGAAAGCCGATATAGCCGCATACTTCCTCAAGCAGCGCCGTCAGGCCTTTACCGTACATAACATGGTCGGTCAGCCGCTGATGGATGTTTAACGCTTCGCTCAGCTCTCTTGTCCGCACCGAAAGCATGTCGTTGAGCATATCATTAACCATCGCTCCAAGCCCAATCTCCTCCGGCAGGGCAACAACGGGAAACTGCAGCTCATCTGCCTTTTCGATCACACTCTCCGGCAGCTCCTGCAAAAAACGTCCGATCTTAAGCCCAATGCCGGCGCACCCTACAGCGTCCATCCGCTCGATGAGCATGCTTAATTCCTCAGGACGGTCCTTGTAATGATATCCAGTTGTCACCAGCAGGTCATCCTCCTGCAGATAATCAACAATATCCGGTGCATCCATCATATTTACCTGCCGGATCTCGCGGATCTCTCCGTCCTTTCCCGCAAGCAGTGTCGCATCCTTCCAGACCGGGCGCTGCAGCGTTTCGCCTATATTCACTATTCCCGCCTCCTTGTGATACATCTCCAAAATTTTCTAGCATAATTGGTTATTTTAACTTTCACTGTAGCAGAAAAAGTAATCCTGCCGCCAGTGGAAATTCCAGCAATCATAAAAAAGCAGAAGGCCGCCGGCAGCCTTTCTGCTTATCTTTTAACGATCCCGTACAAAAATAAATCATAAAAATGGGTCTGGTATTTTTCAAGCGTCATGCTGCCCGGCACGTCCTCCCCCTGCTGAATCCGGTAGGCGATCATCTGCCGGAGCGAGATCGCATACGACATGAAAAAATCAATATTTATATTTTCCCGGAGGATCCCCTGCTCTTTTGCCAGCTCCACCAGCTCCCGAAACACCGGCATCACTATTTTCTCGCCCCGGCTGCTGTAATCTGCCAGTACATGCGGATAATCCTGCATTAATTCCGTAAGAAAGCTTGATTGAAAAAACGATTCGTATTCCTTCATATCAAATATCTTCAAAAGCATCTCTTCGGTCATCCCATGCTTTCTGCTTTGCTCGATCAGTTTTTCCATTTTGTCTTTGGACTCCTGCATCACGCCGTCGAGCATTTCGCTTAGAATGCCTTCTTTGTCTGTAAAGTATTTATAAAATGTGGCCTTGCTTGTACTGGCCTCCGCGCACAGCTTCCCGATGGTGACCGCTTTGATCCCCTCCTGCAGAAAAAGGCGGTGCGCGGTTTCGACCAGGTCCTTCTTTTTTCTCGTAGTCCGTCGTTTTTTGTTATATGCCACTGCTGCCTCCCCATTTCTTCCCTTTCTTTAAATGATCAGGTCTCTTTTTCTGATTGTATACATTCCGATGATCGTAAAAACAGCGAAGACTGCCAGAAGAATGACGGTCGACCAGACTGTCCACTCCTCTGCGGGCACGCCCGGAATCTGTGCGTATGGGGAAATATCGCTCACCCAGTCCGGCAGCTGAAGCAGCGGCCCAATAAGCCCGATCAGGGTAAACGCTGTATACACCAGCCAGACGATTGACAGCGCTTTAGGCCACAGGCCCATCAGCAAAGCCGCCAGGCCAATAAATACCCAGACCGCCGGCGTCTGTGCGAGGGCAGCGAAAAATACCTTCCATGCCCCATCTGCGCTTTCAGTGTAGTAGCCGTAAAGCGAGCCGGCACCAATGCCGCTGATCACAAGCAGCATAAAGCTGCCCACGCAGGAAATCAGGAGATAATCAAGCATCCACCGCGGACGCGGCACTGACTGAACCAGCAGGATTTCTCCCCGGCCGCTCTTTTCCTCCCGGATCATTTTGGTCATCACCTGCAGAGCATAGCCTGCTGCGAGCATGGCGAGAAAGGCCATATACGTGGCAAATAACGATTCTGCAAGCGTGGCTCCTTCGGCCTGTACGAGAAAATCCTCCCCAATTGGATTATCCGCAAAAAAGTCAGCAGCTTCTTCACTTATGGCTCCCATCGCCACTCCGTAAAGAGCCGCACCAGCCGCCCAACTCAGAAAAACCCAGCGAAATAAAAAGCTCTGCAGCCCAAACAGATGGGTCAAACCGCCCCCGGCCCGGGCTTTTCCGCCTTGAACCCGCAGCACGCCGGCTGCATCGTCCCGGCGGTAGTCTACATAAATGGCCGCCACTGCGAGTAGTATAATACCCCCGGCGAATAAACCGAGCGGCCACCAGCGCTCATCCACAAAGGCGCGCATTGCCTGGCCCCATCCAATAGGGGACAGCCACCGCCACGCATCTACAGAAGCCACATCACCGACGGCCCGGAATAAAAAAGCCAGACCAAGCAGCGCAGAGCTGATGCCGGATGCCGCTCCGGCGCTTTCACTCAGCTGAGCCATCAACAGACTGATAGAGCCAAACATGATACCTACACCGGCGACCCCGAGCCCAAAGACCAAAGCCCCTTCCCAGCTGAGCCCCTCTACCGTATAAGGCATGCCGACAATGATAATGACGGCGATGAAAAGATTCGCAAGCACCATCAGTAAAAAAGCAGCCGTGGACATACTGACCCGGCCGACAACTCCTGCTTTCACAAGCTCTGACAGTCCGCTTTCCTCTTCTGCCCTTGTATTGCGGACGATCATGAAGATGCTCATAAACGCAGCAGCGACCGCCACGTATAAAAACATCTCATTGGTAATCATCGCTCCGAACGTATAGTTTTCAAGCCCATAGCCGGGCCCTGCCATCGCCCGGAGTGCCGGACTTTCTAAAAGCAGGGCCCGGCCCTGCCGGTCTTCCTGCGTCGGATACGTTTCCGGAAAGCTGAGAATACTGAGCAGAAACAGCACCGAAATCGAAACGATCCAAATAGGCAGCCGAACTCTTTCTTTCCGGAGCATTACCCGAAACAGCCTGCCCGTTCCTGTGAACACTGACATGTTCATCGCGCTTCCCCTGCCTTCGATTCATAATGGCGAAGAAAAATCTCTTCGAGCGTCGGCGGCCTCGACTCCAATGAAACTACCTCCGCTGCAGCCAGCTCCTGCATAACCGTCGCCAGTCCTTCCGCGTCCACATAAAAGTGCACTTTCGACCCGTCTGCCTCCCACTGGTGGATGTCGCTTCGTTCCGCTAAAGAAGCGACTGCCTGCTTCGTTTCTGCCGTAATGGAAATACGCGTTAAATGCCGCAGCTCCTCAAGCGTTCCGGATTCAATAATTTTACCTTCTTTAATAATGCTGACCCGGTCACACAGCTCCTCCACCTCTGCCAGAATGTGGCTCGAAAGAAGTACAGCCTTTCCTTCCTGCTGCAGCTCTCGCACGCATTCCCGGAAAATGGAGGCCATTAACGGGTCCAGACCCGAAGTCGGTTCATCAAAAATATACAGATCCGCTTCCGAGGCGAATGCCGTAATGAGCGCCAGCTTCTGCCGGTTTCCCTTCGAATACGTTTTGCTTTTTTTACGCGGATCGAGCTGAAAACGTTCAATCAGCTGCTGGCGTTTCTCTTCATTAAAATTACCGTGCAGCTTCCCAAGAATATCAATCACCTGGCCGCCGGTTAAATTCGGCCAGACGTTCACATCACCGGGTACGTAAGCCACACGTTTATGAATATCTACTGCCTCAGTCCACGCATCTTTGCCAAACAGCTTCACTTCACCGCCGCTTTTTTTCAGCAGACCGAGCATTACCCGGATCGTGGTGGACTTCCCTGAGCCGTTTGGTCCTAAAAACCCTATCGTTTCTCCGTTTTGGATCGTCAAATCCACATGTTCAAGTGCCGCGTGCTTCCCAAAGTATTTTGACACGCCCTCTAATTTCACCAGTTCGCTCATCTCTACACCCCCTAAAGTGAACATTTTCATTATTATCGTTTAAACTATTTTACAATATTCGTTCAATTAATTCACCATTTATTTTGTTGATTCTATGCTTTAGAAGACTACGGCTGATGATTTTTGGGAATGTGTAACAAAGATCTGAAATTGGAGGCAGTATGTATGATGACTTTACGACTCGGCTACGT
Source organism: Marinococcus tarijensis (assembly GCF_054971385.1). Lineage (NCBI taxonomy): Bacteria > Bacillati > Bacillota > Bacilli > Caryophanales > Bacillaceae > Marinococcus > Marinococcus tarijensis. The sequence continues at coordinate 57,413 of NZ_JBQOJA010000004.1, forward strand.
ATCTCAGGCTCTTGCTCTCTGGAACGCTTCTCCGGGAAAAACAATGACCCTGACACGCTGGCAGAAGATGGATCCCGAAAGCCGCGGGGATAAGCTGCGGGAGGTCACCCGTTTAAACCTGGAGCATACGATCCGCATGCTTCACTACAATATCGCCCACGACATTCCTTTATACCGTTTTTCTTCCTCGCTTGCGCCACTCGCTACGCATGACGATGCCGTCTGGGATTACATAACGCCTTTTGCGGATTTATACAAGGAAATTGGCAGGCTTGTGCGTGAGCACAATATCCGCCCAAGCTTTCATCCGAACCAGTTTACGTTATTTACAAGCGACAAGCCGCATGTCACCGCCAATGCCGTGCAGGACATGGAGTACCATTACCATATGCTTGAAGCGATGGGCCTCGAACAAAGAGCGTGGATCAACCTGCACGTCGGGGGAGCCTACGGTGACAAAAAAACGGCAGTAGCACGGTTTCACGAAAACCTCCAGCAGCTGCCCGGAAAAATCAAGGCGCGGATGACGCTCGAAAATGATGATAAGACGTACACCGCCAGTGACGCACTTGCTGTCTGTGAACAGGAAAACATTCCAATGATGTTTGATTATCATCACTTCAAGGCCAACCATTCCGGGGATGAACGTCTCGAGGAGCTCCTGCCCCGGTTTATCGATACGTGGGCCCATACGGACAGCCGGCCGAAAATCCATCTTTCCTCGCCGAAATCGCCCGAGGCCTTCCGCAGCCATGCCGATTACGTGGACCCGGAATTTAACCTTCCATTTCTGCAGGCCTTAAAGCAGATTGGCAATCCTATTGATGGAATGATTGAAGCAAAGCAGAAGGACTATGCGCTTTTGCAGCTCGTCGAAGATCTCGCTTCGCGGCGGAATGTGACCCGGACCGGCGGGGCTGAGCTTCAGTGGAAATAAAGAGAGACAAAAAGAGAGCCTGGGCGCAGGCTCTCTTTTTTACCATTCCAATATGATTTTTCCGATGTTTTTATTATCCTGCATATACCGGTGTGCATCTGCGATCTTTTCAAATGAAAACACTGTGTCTACGATAGGACGAATGGAGCCGTTCTCAAGGTACGGCATCGCATGCTTCACAAAATCCCTGCTCAGCTCGGCTTTGTATTCGTCGCTCCGCGGTGTAAGAAGCGTACCAGTCAGCTGCACGCGCTTCATTAAAAGCTTCATCAGGTTCACGTTCGGCACGTTTGCCCCGCCAAGCACGCCAATCAACACCCAGCGGCCGTCGGTTTGAATGCTTTTCAGGTTTTGTTCCCAATAGGAAGCCCCGACAAAATCCAAAATCACGTTTACTCCCTGATCGCCGGTCGCTGCAAGCACCTCTTCCTCAAAATTCTGTTCCTTATAGTTAATACGCACCTCTGCGCCAAGCTTTTCGGTAAATGCCAGCTTTTCCGCTGATCCGGCGGTGGTAATTACCCGCGCCGACGAGAGCTGACTGGCCAGCTGGATGGCCGCCGTGCCCACACCGCTTCCCCCGGCATGAATAAGGACAGATTCTTGCTGATTCAGGTGCCCGATCCAGTAAAGCGTCTGGTAGGCCGTTAAGAATACCTCCGGCACGGCTGCTGCTTCAGCATACGTGTACGCCTCCGGTATCCGCATCACCCGGTCGGCACGCATAACAGCATACTCTGCATAGCCGCCGCCATTTACAAGCCCCATCACCCGGTCGCCCGGCGAAAACGGGTTCTCAACACCTGCTTCTTCCACCACACCTGCCACTTCAATGCCGAGCACCGGATTTTCGATGTATCCGGCCTTGCCCTCCCGGTTTAAAATATCGGTCCGGTTCACAGCTGCTGCTTTCACCCTGATCAGCACCTCGTCCATTTCCGGCTTCGGAGCATCACGGTCCTGAATCTGCAGTACCTCTGGTCCGCCGTTTTCTGTGGTAATGACTGCCTTCATTGCTATCACTCGCTTCCTTTAATCTTTCGTTTCCAGTATTCGCTTCCTTAAAGCACGTGTCAACTCGGACATTTACCTGCTGCTGCCACAGCTGCTTATTTCCCGGGAAATAGCCTTTGTAAGATTGATTTTTCGATAATAGCAGCCAATACCTTTATACTGGAAAAAAGGCAAAAGCTGAGGTGCAGATAAATAATGACCAATACAGAAAAATTAAAACAGGACGCATACGCATTTTTAGAGCAATATTACCGGGAAACAGACCAGCCGATGGAAATTTTTCAGCAACGCTGGGAAAACGTCGCGCAGGAGATTGAAGTCTCCGGGCACTATGAGCATACATTTGAAGAACTGGCATTCGGAGCGAAGGTCTCCTGGCGCAACAGCAACCGCTGCATCGGCCGGTTTTTCTGGAAAAGCCTGCAGGTTATCGACTGCCGGAACGTGCGAAGTGAAGAGCACGCGGCCGAAGCACTCCGCCACCATATCCGTTACGCAGAAAACGGCGGAAAGATCATTCCAACGATCTCTGTCTTTCCTTCAGTCAAAAACGGTCTGGAGCGGATGCGCATATGGAACTACCAGCTGATCCGCTACGCCGGCTATGAGCGAGAGGGAGAAATCATTGGCGACCCGCAGTCTGTAGCTTTCACAAAATACTGTGAATCACTGGGCTGGAGAGGCGAAGAAACGTCGTTTGACCTTCTTCCCCTGGTTGTTCAGGTAAACGAAGGCACTCCCCAGTGGTTTCCGCTAAGAGCTGAAGAAGTACTCGAGGTTCCGATTACCCATCCGGATAGCGATGCTTTTTCCACGCTCGGTTTAAAATGGTATGCCGTACCAATTGTTTCGGATATGAAAATGGAAATCGGCGGCATCACGTATACAGCCGCGCCGTTTAACGGCTGGTATATGGAAACGGAGATTGGGGCCCGGAACCTCGCAGACGAGGATCGCTACAATATGCTTCCGCAGGTTGCAGACGCGCTTGGCATCGACCGGACGTACGCGGGAAGCTTATGGAAGGACCGGGCGCTGGTCGAGCTGAACCGTGCCGTGCTGCATTCGTATAAAAAAGCAGGCGTCAGCATGGTGGATCATCACACGGCTGCTTCGCAATTCGGCCGGTTTGAAAAGCAGGAGCAAAAAGCAGGACGGGAAGTAACCGGTGACTGGACGTGGCTGATTCCGCCGGTGTCCCCTGCCGCTACTCATATTTTTCACACCTCCTATCGCAATATCATGCACACGCCGAATTTCTTTTACCAGCAGCATCCCTATAAATAATAATACAAAGAAGCGGGCAGAGCCCTCCTGCTTCTTTGTATTTTACGTTTGAATAAATACCCCTTCCGGGAACCCCTATACCAGAACCTAATATGAGAAGGGATGATGAATATGAACGCTGTACAAAAGGAATGCCTCGAAGCCTGCATCGAATGTATGAAGCAGTGCAATCAGTGCTTTAACAATTGTCTGCAGGAGGACGACGTGAAAATGATGGCCGAATGTATACGTCTGGACCGCGAATGCGCGGACATTTGTGCCCTGACGGCTAAAGCCATCCAGTCCAACAGCCCGTTGATGAAAGAGACGGCCCAGCTTTGTGCCGAGGCGTGCAAAGCATGCGGAGATGAATGCGCCAAGCACGATCATCAGCATTGCAAAGACTGCGCAGATGCCTGCTACCGCTGTGAAAAAGCCTGCCGCGAGCTTGCTGCATCATAATTTCTGCGCTAAAAGCCCCCTCCTAAAAGTGGAGAGGGCTGCTTTTTTTATGAAAATTTCACCGGTACACCGGCTGCTTCAAACAAATCATAAAAGGTCGGACACGTTTTTGACACGCATCCCGGATCTTCAATATAAATCCCCGGCACCTTCGCCCCAATAAGCGAAAGGGCCATAGCCACCCGGTGATCATCGTACGAATGAAGCGACACTCCAATCGGTGTTCCCGGGTATATTTTCAGCCCGTCCGAATATTCATCCACCCGGATGCCCATTTTCTGGAGCTCTGTGCACGCTGCGTGAATGCGGTCGGATTCGTGGTGACGAATATGCTCCACATCCCGGATCGTAATCGGGGCATCGGCAAACGGAGCCAGAGCAGCAACGGTCAGCGTCTGATCGGACATTTCCTTCATGCTGAGCTCAAACCCGCCCGAAAGCTGTGTGGGGCCTGTAACTTCAATGTAGGTGTCACCTTTTTCCACGCGGCAGCCCATTTTTTCGAACACATCCACCATTCCTATATCCGGCTGATTGGTGTCCATTGTTAAATTATTAATACGGACCGTCCCGGCCGTCAGGGCCGCCAGTGCCATAAAGTAGCTGGCTGTCGACGCATCTGCTTCAAGCGCCATGCTCCGGCCCTGAAAGCTTTTTGCCGGCACCTGCATGTCGGTTAAATCCTCGTTGTACGTAACCGGCACCCCGAACTGATTCATTAAATCAAGCGTAATGTGTACATATGCATGCTGCACAATGTAATCCGGAATCCGGATCCGCAGGCCTTCCTCGGTATAGGCGCCCGTCAAAAGCAGACCGCTGATAAACTGGCTCGATAATTTTCCGGAAATGGTCACTTCTTTACCGGGAAGCCCGCCCGCATGAATTTCAAGCGGATAAAACCCCTTTTTATCTATGTAATGAACATCGGCTCCAAGCGTTTCCAAAGCTTCCATTAACGGCTCCACTGGACGTTCACTCATACGTTTGCTTGCTTCCACTTTGTAAACGCCGCTCCCGGCTGCTGCAAGCGGGCCTGGGAGGAAACGGGCCGTCGTACCGGCAGCCCCTATGTAAAGCTCTGCATTCTCCTCCGGCCACCGGCCCCCGCATCCGTGGATCGTCACCGTATCGCCCTCCACTTCGGACTTTACGCCAAGCGCCCGGAGAGCGCCAAGGCACCAGTACGAGTCATCGCTTTTTAAAATGCCGGAAAGGGTGGACGTGCCTTCGGCGAGAGCAGCCATGATCAGTGCCCGGTTCGTAAAGCTTTTGCTTCCCGGCACCGTCAAAGAGGTGTGAATCGATCCGGGCGAAACCGGAGAAACGTGTACTTTATCTACATCTGTTAATGATGCCCACGGCGAGCGGGCCCGAAAATCTGGTGTACTCATAAAACATCCGTCCTCTGCATCTTTTTCTACATTACACCACGAACCAGTACTGCGCGCAACCAGCGTTTTTCGAAGACTTATACTATCCCCGTAAGTGCCGGACTGACCATAAACCAGAGCAGAAGCACCGCCATAACAATCCAGCCGCTCAGCTTCATCCATCCCGGCTCCCGGCGCGAAAAAGCAATCATGCTCATAAATGCACTGAGTGCCAGCAGCAGAATCCCAATCGTCAGCAGTGATCCGAATAACGGCACGAGGGGGCTGCTGTCAGGAAGGGAAAACACGGCGGACACAACGATAGATACAGCAATCAGTCCGAGGCCTCCCAGGGAAGACGTTAAGGAAATTCTGCTGAATTTTTTATCCTTCATTTCATTCGCTCCCTTTTGAGTTCTTTTCTTGTCTTCCTTTCCCTCACGCATATTTCAAAAACGTGCTTTTACGTTTCCAGATCCATAATATCCTGCACGCCTACACGCCGGGTGCCCCCGCCTGCTTCTATTTTAATTGTTTTGTTCAGCGTATCCAGATGCAGAATTTTTCCGGTCATTTTTATTTCTACATAAGGATCAAAAACGTGAAGCGTTACTTCCACTCCGGCCGCCACAGCCTCCTGAAGGCGGTGGGAAAACTCCTCAAGCTGCTGCTCATCCCAAAGGGGCCTGAACTTCATCCGGTCCTCTTTTTGGTGACGCAGCCACATTTCCCGGTGCTCCGGCAGAATCATGCGACTGGATTCCCAGCGCATATTCGATCCCGGGGTTAATTTGTTTTCTTTCATCCGTAACGCCTCCTTTCGCTTTAGTATACACGAACATTTGTTCCTTTTGTGGTTTATTTTTAAAATATGGAAAATTTTTTCTGACAAAAAAAGGCCTCCTGTTTCAGGAGACCTTACCGTTTCAAGCCTTTTTTGTCTGGAAAAACTGAGGCAGATGCTCCCGATGGGCTTCGAGCATGTCATCAAGCATCTGTTTTGCTTTTGTATCAGATGGAACGAGAGGGTTAATGGTCATTGCCAGAAGAGCTGTTTCGTAATTTCCCGTCACCGCCGCTTCGGCAGCGACCCGTTCAAACGACTTGATCTGCTGCACGAGTCCCCGGACTGCCACCGGCAGCTCCCCGACAGCCACCGGCTTCGGACCGTCCTTCGTGATGACGGAGCTGATTTCCACTGCCGACTCTCCCGGAATCCCGGCAATGGCGCCGCGGTTTTTAGTATTAACCGGCTGGATATCCCGGGTGTCGTTATAAATCGAATTGATCAGGCTGCATGCCGCTTCGCTGTAATAAGCCCCGCCGCGCTGCTCCAGCTGCTCCGGCTTCGACCGGAGTGCTTCATCGGTATAGAGGGCAAAAAGCTCCTCCTCCACCCCCTGGACGACCTCCGCCCGGGTGCCGGTTTTCCCGGCGGCCGCCTGCTCCTCGGCCAGCATTTCTTCTGTTTTATAGTAATACCGGTGATAAGGGCAGGGCAGCACCTGCAGCGCCCGGATGAAATCCGGCTCCCATCCGAGCGCTGCGATATTTTTCATCGTGGAGGCATTCGCCAGATCTGCCACTGCTTCGAGTGCCTGCTGTTTCACATCTTCGCCGTCGAGATAAATGTTCAGTCCGTACACCATATGATTCAGCCCGGCAAAATCAATACGGACACGGCTGCCGTCTACCCCAAGCGCTTCGGCCACACCCATCTGCATTCCCACCGGCACGTTGCAGAGACCGACAATGCGTTCATGGTTCGTGTAGCGCAGCACCGCTTCTGTCACCATGCCGGCCGGATTCGTAAAGTTTACAAGCCACGCGTCCGGACACAGCCGCTCGATGTCATGAACAATGTCAATAATAACCGGAATCGTCCGCAGTCCTTTAAACAGTCCGCCCGGCCCGTTCGTTTCCTGGCCGATCACGCCGTAGGAAAGCGGAATCCGCTCGTCCTTCGCCCGGGCTTCAAGCATGCCGACCCGAAACTGGGTGGTGACAAAATCTGCCCCCGGCAGTGCTTCCTCACGGCTGTAGGAAAGATGCACGGTCATATCGATACCTGCTTCGGCTGCCATACGCTGGGCGAGTTTTCCTACGATCTCCAGCTTTTCTTTTCCTTCCGGAATATCTACGAGCCACAGCTCCTTCACCGGCAGTTCCCGGTATCTTTTAATAAATCCCTCCACGAGCTCCGGCGTATAGCTTGAACCCCCGCCGATCGTTACAATCTTAATACCTTCCTTCATCATCTCACTCCTTTATTCTGCATGTCTTTATACAGGCCAGGCCGCCTGCGTGTAGACAGACGGCCCCGTAACCTGGCAGGTATCGTTCCCGGAGAAAGAAATTGCCTATATTACGCTTCATCTGCTCGGCACCCGCCTGTTCGATAATGAGAATGGCACTGTTGAAACGGTAAAGAACTCTCTCGATGCCGATACGTACGATATGGTCGCTTTTCTCCTCGTTCATATCGACAAGGAGCTGCATCTGAAGTTCCAGCACGACCAGGAGCTCGTCATTGCCCTTGCACTTCATCTTCAGCCGGCCATCAGCCGGTTCCGTTACAATATGAATGTGCGCAATCCAATGCTTGCCGATATTAAGGCTAACTATCCGCTCGCCTTTGAAGCCGGGGTGATTGCCGGCATCGCTCTTGAAGACCATTACGATATTCGTATTGATGAAAATGAAATTGGTTATCTGACTCTTCATATCGGTGCCGCTCTTGAGCGCAGTAAAATGGAAACGACGCCTTCCCGCTGCCTGATCGTCTGCGCCTCCGGCCGCGGAAGCGCACAGCTGCTCTACTACCGGCTTCAGTCAAAGTTCGGAAGACGTCTCCACATTATGGGAACAACGGAATACTACCGGCTTCGGGACATGGATTTTGACCATATCGACGTTATTATCAGCTCAGTGCCGATTTACGATGACCTGCCTGTCCCTGTCCTTCAGGTAAATACGATTTTAAGCGAAACTGATCTTCGCACCATCGAGGGCTTCATTGCCAAAGAACCCGCCATCCGTACGTATTTACGGGAGTCTCTCGTTTTTTTACACCAGCCCTTTTCCACTACTCGGCAGGTACTCACGTTTTTCGAACGGGAGCTGTCTTCCCGGCACTTAATTGATGATGGTTTTCTCGATTCTGTCCTCGAACGGGAGAACGTGGCCTCGACTGCCTTTGGCAACCTTGTCGCCATCCCTCATCCGGTCACGCCTAAGACAGAGGAGACCTTTTTAGCCTTTTGCACGCTCGATAAACCTGTCCGCTGGGGCGAACGGCCTGTCCAGCTTGTCTGCCTGTTGAATGTAAAAAAGACAGCACCGAAGACCTTCAGGAGATGTATGAGCTGCTCGGCCGGGTGATTGAACAGCCGAAATTAATTCAAAGGCTGCTAAAAGCAGAAACCGCTGAAGGATTTCTCCAGCTTCTCGCATCTTCCTGATTTGAACAGGCAGAGAAAATGACCCCTCTCTGCCTTTTTCTTTCTAAAAAACGATTTTCGTAAATTATTCACATCCTTTCCTCCTTTTCGAACGTATTCTTTGATATAAAGGAAGAAGACGTTTGTAATCACGTTTTCGTTCATATAAAAGGAGGAAAAACAATGCGCCGTTTAATCGCCTGCTTAGCCGCCGGCTTTCTGCTTTCGCCCGCCGCGGCTGAAGCACATACACACCTCGAAAGCTCCGACCCTGAAGACGGAGCCACGGTGGAAGCACCGGAAGACATCACGTTTTATTTTGACGGTCCTATTGAAGACTACAACGGGGTTACGGTCAAAGATGCAGAAGGAAATGACGTGGAAACCGCCGATGTTTCCATTGAACCCGAGGATCAATTGAACGTAACAATGGAAGAGCCGCTCGAAGCTGGAGAATACGATGCTTCTTTTGATATTGTCAGTGAAGACGGCCACATTATGGAGGACAGCTCTTCCTTTACCGTAGAAGAAGCATCCGAAGAAGAAGCGGCCACCTCCGATGACGCCTCCTCTTCTGAAAACAATGCGGAAGGCGCGGAGGAAAACGCTGACGGTGAAACCGAAAGTGCCATTAATGAAGAAGAAGCCGGCTCCGGATTCGGCATAACCATTGGACTTATCGGCCTCGGTCTTGTCGCCGCCATCGTTGCCCTATTCCTGTTCCGCCTTAAGCGCCGGACATGATTCTTGCAGCAGGTAACGCTCTACAGTATTTGTTTTTTGCTGTGCTCGCCGGTACGCTTTTGCTTCAGCTTATCCCGGCAACGCACCGGCCGGCTCTTTCTATCCCGTTTTTCGTTCCTGCAGCAGCTGCCGCCCTCCTGCCCGTCGTTTCCTTCGTTCCCATCGCCCAGCTCACCCGCACGGTGGCCGCAGGCAGGGACATGCCTTTTTTCGGGGCCCTCGAACGCATATTATTCCAGTACGAAGTAGGCCAGAGCTGGGTAGTCCTGTTTGTGCTGAGCTTTTTTCTGCTCGGGATATTTATTCTTTTTTTTCATTCCACCGGCATGCCGCGCGCTGCTGCTGTGGTTGGGCTCGTTCTTATTATGGGAATGATTGGCGCTCTGGGAGCATCCGGCCACGCGGCGAATGCAATTCCGCTCATCGGCGGGACGCTTCACTTTTTCCATCTGCTTGCCGTGAGTCTGTGGATCGGCACGCTTTTGATGGTCAGCTGGTTTGCCGTTTCCTATAAACATTGGGCTTCTTTTCTGGAATGGTTCACGCTGATCGCTGTCATGTGTGTCATCATTATCGCCTTTACCGGCGTAATCATGGGACAGCTGCTGACAGACCCATTTGTCGGTTCTTGGGCTCTTCCATACGGCGAAGCGCTCATATGGAAGCATTTGTTTTATATTGTTATTCTCATTTTTGCTCTTTTTAACGGAATATTTATCCGCAGGCGCCTGCATCAGGACGAGAATTACAATCCGCGGACGTGGCTTCGGGCGGAAAGCCTGACCGCCATGCTCATCTTTGTCATTACCGCTTTCATGACCGAACAGGAGCCAGGCGGCAGTCTGCATTATGAAAATCCGGCCTTTTTGTTTCATGTACTCTACCCTGCTTCTATAACGGACAGTGCTTCCTTTCAGCTGCAGCTGCATCCCATCACCATTTTAAGCGTGCTGTTATCCATTGGATTTTTATACTTGATGGTGCAGAGCTTTTATCGCGGACGCTCGCCGTTCAGCGTTTTCGTCCTCGGCTGTATGTTCGTGTTGAGTGCATATACCGGTCTCGTATATATTCTGGATTTTGCCTGAGCAGCATGCTGCCCAAGCGCTCATGGAAGTATTCATGAGTGCTTTTTTATTTGCGCCTCAGTTATTTCCGGGTAATAATTGATGCTAATGAAAGGAGCCGTTTTATGTTTCAATTGAACGACGTAAAGTATAAAAACATTATTAGCACAAAGCAGCTGACCATCCCCACGGATACCATCACTGCCGTTACCGGCCCAAGCGGCTCGGGAAAATCAACTCTTCTGCGTCTTCTTAATTATCTGATCACCCCGGAACGCGGCATCATTTCCTACCAGGGAAAAGCGTTCTCCGAATGGCAGCCTACAGAACTGCGCAGGCACGTAATGATGCTTCCGCAGCAGCCGGTACTGTTCGGGGAAACGGTTGCTGAAAACCTTCAGGCCGGAAGGATCTTCAGCGGCAGGGAAGAAGCTTCTGAGGAAAAGCTTACCGCAGCAGCACAGCAGTGCATGCTTGATAAAAAACTCAGCGGTCCTGCCGAAAATCTGTCCGGCGGAGAACAGCAGCGCCTCTCCCTCGCCCGGCTGCTTCTTGCCGGCCCCGATGTCTATTTACTTGACGAGCCGACGTCAGCGCTCGATGAAGACATGGAATGGAACGTCATGGAACGATTTCTGGAGGAAGCACGCCGTTCTGCCAAAGGAGTTATTTTTATCAGCCATGCGACGGCGATGGCCGATCATTTTGCCGAGCACATCATTCAGTCAGATTCTTTTACCAGAGGGGAGATCTGAAGCCATGACTGAAAATACCTCTATTATCGAGCTGTCGTTCTGGCAGATTCTTGCTGCCTACGTATTTATCGTTCTTCTGCTCGCCATTGTACGCTGGCGGAAAATCCCACGGGAAAAAGAAATACTCATTTCTTCGCTCCGCATGACGTTTCAGCTGCTGTTAATGGGCTACGTGCTTATGTTTTTATTTGAAAACCCGAGCCCATGGCTCACGTCGCTGATTGTCCTTTTCATGCTCGGATTTGCGATCTGGAATATTTTCCAGCGTGTCCGCGGGCCGCTGACCCGGGAAATGAAGCGGGCGATTGCTGTATCGATGAGCGTCGGCACCATCCTGAGCCTGCTGTATTTCAACTTCGTAGTCATTCAGTTTGCTCCGTGGTTTAACCCCCGCTATTTTATCCCGATTGCAGGCATGATTATCGGCAATTCCATGACTGGCATTACCCTTGGGGTCCAGACGCTGACAGAGCACCTGCACAGCCAGCGCTCCCGGGTGGAGGCAGCACTTATGCTCGGTGCGACACCAAACCAGGCTACCCGGAAGCTTGTAAATCAATCCTTCGATGCCGCCATTCTTCCCACGATTAACAATATGGTCGGCGCAGGAATCGTGTTTCTGCCCGGGATGATGACCGGACAGATTATTTCCGGCGTTAACCCTGTGACAGCAATCGGCTACCAGATTGCTATTCTTCTCGGCATTACCGGAGCTGTCGCCCTCAGCGTTATTTTATTTACACAGCTCGGCTACAAGACGTATTTCAATGAACGTATGCAGCTGAAGGATCAGCAGTAAAGCTGTTTGTTTGAAAGGTTTCACTTTTTTTCCATTTGTCCGATATGAATAAAAGAAGGTATTCGTTTACATATTAGGGGAGTGGATGAACGTGAAGGAAAAATTATTACAGCCGAATCTTCGAAAAAAACTACTCATATGGTTTTTAGTGATCGGTCTGCTTCCGGCTGCGGCTGTCGCTTTTTTTGTCTTTCAGGAAAGCAGCAGTGTCGTAGTGGCTGAAGAAGAAGAAAAACTGACCATGACTTCTGAAACCGCGGCAGAGGAGATGGACCGATGGCTCGTCAAACGGCTTGATGAAATTGTATTCGCTGCGGGAACGCAGGATATGAGCAGCGGCGATACCGATACCCGCCTCAGCCTGATGAATCAAATTATCGACCGCGATGAAACGTTTGAAACCGTCGTATTTACCGGGCCGGATGGCATTGTGGAAGCGCACACCACCGAAGAAAATATCGGGGAACTCGATCTCGGCGACAGAGACTACTTTAAGAATGGGATGAGCGGCGAGACTACGATCTCCGACGTCCTTAACTCCAATGCTACCGGCAACCGCATTGTAGTCGTGGCTTCTCCGGTGACCGACTCTAATGGTGAGAGTGCCGGCGTCATGTCTGCATCTGTTAATTTTGATGCTTTAATGGATCGTTATACAGGCAGCGGAAAGGAAAACAGTGCTGTACCTATTCTCGTGGATAATCAAAACGTCATCCAGCTTCATCCGCAGGAAGAACTTATCGGTCAGCCGGTCGGCCAGGCTGATATCAGCGGTGAATGGCAGGCACTGCTTGCCCAGGATCAGGAGGAAGCATCCTCCACAAAGATAAAAAATGGCGGTGAACAATTACTCGTCTCTTCTTCCCCGGTTCAGGAAGCAGGCTATAAAATTTTCTTTCTGACGCCCATGGAGGAGGTCCTCGCAGCAACAAACGCCCTCAAGTGGACAGTGCTTACGATTATCGGCGTGGCAGCTCTGCTCATTATTGGCGCTGCCGTTCTGATCGCGGGCCGTATTACAAAGCCTATCCGTTTAATTACCGACCGGGTGAAGCAGGTAGCCTCAGGCTCGGAGCAGCAGTCTGTAAGCATTAAAGAAAGTGCCGGGGCCATGGAGGAAGTCTCCAAAGGCGTCCAGGAAGTAGCAGGTGGCACGACCTCCATTTCCGAGCATGCGGCTTCGACGACAGAAAAAGCGAACGGCGGCCTCGTTACGGTGAGTGACGCCCTGGAAAAAATGCGCTCCATTCATGCCTCCGTCGAACGCTCCAATGAAGTAAACCAGACGCTGAGTGCCCGCTCCCGGGAAATTGAAAATATTTTAAATGTCATCACTGCCATTTCAGAGCAGACCAATCTGCTTGCCTTAAACGCTGCTATTGAAGCGGCCAGGGCTGGAGAGCACGGCAAAGGGTTTGCCGTCGTCGCCGAAGAGGTACGAAAGCTTGCCGAGCAGTCCCGGGATTCTTCGTCTCAGATTGCTTCAATCATTACAACGATTCAGACGGAAATCCAGGATTCTGCCGTTTCCATGGAGCAGGTCACCGGCGAGGTTCAGGACGGTCTGCAGATGACCGAGCAGGCAAAGGCTGCTTTTCAGGAAATTTCGGATTATACGAACGAAGTCAGCGTGCGCCTCGAAAGTGTGGCAACTACTTCGGAGCAAATGGCAGCAAGCTCTCAGGAAATCACTGCTTCCTTTGACGAAATCTCGGCGATATCTGAACACAATGCCGGCACCTCCCAAAGTGTAGCCTCAGCCTCGGAAACGCAGCTTCAGGCAGTGGAGGAGATTGACGCTCTCGCGGAAGCGCTGAATATGATGTCCAGGGAGTTGAACACAATCGTTTCCCATTTCAAAACGGAAAACGACCAGTAAACGGCACAAAGATCCCGGCTCGATACGAGAGCCGGGATCTTTTTTTATGAGCTTCCGAAAATCAGCCTTAATGAAACAAAGACAAGACTGATGGCAAGCACCCGCAGAATAATAGCGCCCGGCAGCTTCGCCGCGAGCGCAGAACCAATCTGGCCGCCGACTACAGCCCCAATCGCCAGCCAGAGTACACTTTCCCACTGCACGTGGCCGAAATACGCATGCGCCGCCGTTCCCACTGCAGCTGAAAGCACCATTAAAAACATTGAGGTCGCCGTCGCAATATGGGACGGGAAAGCAAGCAGCATCACCATGGTCGGCACCATGACAGATCCTCCCCCGACACCAAACGACGTTGAAATAACGCCGACAGCCAGCGCAATCGACAGGCCGATCCAGCGATTGTAGGAATACTCATATGTATGGCCGGTAAGGTCTGTAAACGTCCGGCTTGTCGTCGGCCTGCCGGCGCTCCGCTGTTTGTTTTTCGGCCGGAACAGCAGAAACAGGGCCATGCAGAACAAAAAGATGCCAAACGCAGTATAAAACGTATCTGTATCAAAAAACTGGGTCAGCCAAGCACCAAGGACTGCACCCGGCATCATGGCAAGCGCAAAATAGACACCGCTTTTATAATCAATTCGTTTTTGCTTCGAATACGTCCACGTGCTTGAAATGGCAGTAAACAAAAGCACTGCCATCGAGGTGCCGGCAATATCCGAGGCCGGCATCGGAAAGAACAGTGCAAGTATCGGTACGATAATAAACGCTCCGCCGAGGCCGACCAGCGAACCGCAGGCAGCGGCAAAGATGCCCGTGAGCAGCAGTAAAACAGCTTCCATCATTTCCTTGTCCTCTTTTCTTCTATGTAATTCAGCTCCATTTTAGCATGAACAGCCATCAAAAAAAGCCGGCTTATCCAGCCGGCCCGCCCGAACCCCGTCCTACGTTGTTACCGGGGCATCGTTTACCTGTTTCACAAACTCCCGCATAATGGCAGGCAGATCCGGCCATGCGTGCCCGGAAACCAGGTTCTTATCCACATAATCCATTTCATTAATATATTCTGCGCCCATGCTTTCCACTTCCGGCTTGCACGCCTGGTAGGCGGTCAATTTTCTTCCTTTTGCCACCTCTGCGATTGGTGTCAGCACGAGACTTCCATGGCACATAATCGCAATTGGCTTATCCTTTTCAAAGAAATGCTTCACGATTTCAAGCAGATCCTTGTTCATCCGGATGTGCTCCGGTGCTCTTCCTCCCGGGATAATCAGCGCGTCGTAATCAGAGACATTTACGTCTTCAAAAGCGATATTCGCTTCTATGCCGTACCCCGGCTTTTCCGTATACGTTTCCCAGTCCTCAAAGTCGTGAATTACCGTATGCAGCTTTTTGACACTGGCAGCTGCCAGATCCACATGAAATCCTTCCTCCATGCACCGAAAATACGGGTAATACACCTCCAGCGCTTCCACGGCATCACCGGCCACGATCAATACTCTTTTCGCACTCATCGTACACGCTCCTTTTCTGATTGATGGAAAGCTTACTTTTATTTTATACCTCTTTTGATGTAATAGAAATATGTTTTCTGCATAAAAGTTTAAACACGGCCGCAGCTTTCTCTTTTCTGCAGCTCGGTGGCCACAAGCACCGTTTTGGGAACCGTCCTCCGTCCATCGAGCCTTTCAAGCAGAAGATCCACTGCCGTCTCCCCCATCACCTCTGTGTAAACCTTCACGGACGTAAGCGGCGGATAAACAAATTTCGCCACGCTGACGTCATTGACGCTGGCCACACTGATGTCTTCCGGCACTCTGATCTGCGCTTCATGGAGCGCGCGCAGGCATCCGACTGCCATCGTGTCATTGGCCACAAACAGAGCTGTCGGTCTCTTTTCTGCAGTCTCAGCGGCCAGTTCGTTTTTTGTTAATTCGTAACCGTCCTGAACCGTGAACCGGCCGGTTCGTATCCACGGGGACGCCCCGCCGTCTTTTGCATCCATCAGCCGGCGGAAGGTCTCTTCCCTCGGATCCGGAATCGTCGCGGTTTCTGAAGGGTAGGACTCCCGTCCGCCCAGATAGCCGATACGCGTATGACCAAGCTCCCGAAGATATGAAAGAACTTTTTCCGTCACGCGCTGAAAATCGGCAATAACGGAGTCAAACGTCTCTTCATCCGGAGTGGAATCCACAAAGACGAGCTGTGTGCTCACATGCTGCAGACGCTCCGCCTGCGCTGGGCTGAACTTGCCTACGGCAATGACCGGCTCACCTTCGGCCTTTTCCTGATCCAAAAACTCTTCAAGCAGCAGACGCCGGGCCCGGATCCCAAGTTCATCGCAGCGCTTTTCAATGCCAAGGCGGATCGACAGATAATACAGGTCTTCGAGCTCTTCCTGTTCGGTATACCAGTAAACGATAGTAAGGGCCTGAACGGCCTGTTTCCGTTTGGCGTGCTTCGTATAGTTCAGTGCTTCGGCGGTCTGGAAAATACGCTGCTTTGTGCTTTCCGCCACAGAGAGCGTGTCATCGTAGTTCAGCACCCGGGAGACGGTTGCTATCGACACCCCGGCTTCTTTTGCGATATCCTTTATCGTTGCCATGTCATCAGCTTCCTTTTATTTTTCTTTGAGCTCTAAGGGCAGCGCGTGCAAAAACTGGAGGAACCCGCGGCGTCCGGCAGCATCCTGCTTAAAAACGCCTGCGTGATGCAGCACCTCCATAAATTTTTTACCGACAGCCTGTTCGACCTTCTGCCGTACTTCAGCCTTCGGTCGTCCCTTCAGCTTACCGCGAAGCTCTTCAGCCCACGTCTTATGCTGTTCGGGCACAGTATCCCCAAGTCCCGCAGCAAACTCAGTGATCTGATCGAGCTCCCCGAGGAGTCTTGCCGGAAGAACAGCCAGTCCCATGACTTCGATCAGGCCGATGTTTTCTTTTTTGATATGATGCACTTCCTCGTGGGGATGAAACAGGCCGTACGGATGCTGATTGGTCTTCCGGTTGTTGCGCAGCACTATATCCATTTCCCAGGCCGTACCGTTCTTTCTTGCAATCGGTGTTACCGTATTGTGAGGTTCTACGCCGGAGTAAGCTTCTATCTCTAGCTCCGTATCGGTATAATCCTGCCACGTTTTCCTTACAGCTTCTGCAGCCTCAATCACGCCTGTCTGCTCCTCCGAGCGAAGCCGCAGAACGCTCATCGGCCAGTGAACAATTTCCACAGTTAAACCCGGATAATCCGGCACGTCAAAAACGGTTTCCGGCTCTGCCTTTTCCAGGGCAAAGGTATACCTTCCGCCCTGGTAGTGATCATGGGATAAAATTGACCCCCCCACTACCGGAAGATCGGCGTTCGAGCCCATGAAATAATGCGGAAACTGCTCTACAAATCCAAGCAGCCGGGTAAAGGTTTCCCGGTTAATTTTCATATCCCGGTGGTATTCGCTGAGAAGAATGGAATGCTCCGGGTAATAAATATACGGGGAATACTGCAGATACCACATCTCCCCTTCAAGCTCTGTCCGGACCAACCGGTGGTTCGACCGGGCCGGATGGCCGAGCCGCCCCGGGTATCCTTCATTTTCTTTACACAGCACGCATTTCGGGTACGACACCGGCGTACTCTTCTGCTTTTGTGCTTCAATATCACGCGGATCTTTTTCCGGCTTGGACAAATTGATCGTAATATCGACCGTCCCATAGGAGGATGCATACGGGAAATGAACGTTTTTGGCTACCCGGTCCATCTGAATGTAGTTGGAGGACCGGCTCAGCCAGTAAAAATAATCGGTTGCCTCGACCGGGTTCCGGCGATACTTTTCTTCAAAGGTCCGCTGGACGTCAGAAGGCCGGGGAAGGAAAATATTCATGATGTCTGCTTTGGCCTGCTCCCGCCTGTCGAGCAAATCCTCCACGATCCCTGCCTCCACCATGTAGGAGGTGAGCTGCCCGAGCAGTTCCTCAAACGGCTTTGGCCCGCCAGCTGCATTTTCATCAATCGCTTCAAGGTGAAGCTCCCGCAGCAGCTGATTGCGTACATACACCTTGTCCTCTGCATGAATTAATTTATGTTCTTCTGCCCAGTCGACGAGCGACATGACAGCTGAATCCACCTGCATGGCCATAGAACCTCTCCTTTCGCTTACTTCTGCCCGGCCCGTGCCAGCTCCCGGGCTCCCCCGCCGGCGGTAGCTTTGTAGAACGAAGGCTTGAAGCCTGTCTCTTTTTCATAGGCTGCTGCAATCCTTTTCTCCGCCTCTTCGGCCTGGCCATGCTTTACAAGAGCGATCGCACAGCCGCCAAATCCCGCTCCGGTCATCCGGGCGCCAATCACGCCGGGCTGCTTCTGGGCTGCTTCGGCCAGCGTGTCGAGCTCGGGGCCGGTTACCTCATAATCCTCTTTTAACGAGCGGTGTGACTCATTGAGCAGCCGGCCAAACGCTTCATAATTCTCCGCCTTCAGCATGGCTGCTGCCTGCTTCGTGCGGTCGTGCTCGTAAATAACGTGCCGGGCTCTTTTTCGGACTGTTTCATTTTTGACCTCCCGGCTGAGCTGGTTCCAATCCTCCACCGATAGCTCACAAAGGCTCGTAATATTCCGGTGCTGCTGCATTTCTGCCAGTGCTTCTTCACATTCGGCCCGCCGCTCATTATACGCTGAATCTGCAAGCTCTCTGGACTTATTCGTGTTCATAATCAAAATAGTATATTTATCTGTCGGAAGCGGAGCGTATTCATATTCGAGCGTTCCACAGTCAAGCAGCATGGCGTGCCCGTCTTTGCCAAATCCGATCGCAAACTGATCCATAATACCGGTCTGAACGCCGATATACTCGTTTTCCACCCGCTGGGCGTACTGCACAAGGGTTTTGATGGGGAGCCCCCAGCCTTCCCATTCATTCAGCAGTACGGCTGTAGCCAGCTCAATCGACGCTGACGAGGACAGGCCGGCCCCATTTGGGATATTGCCGGAAAAATAAATATCATAGCCGGTTTCACATTGATAGCCCTCCGCTGCCAAAATGGCAAATACCCCTTTCGGATAGTTTGCCCAGCCGTCTTTCTCCTGGAATGAAAGCTCATCCAATGAGAGCGTTATCATTCCATCGTCTAAAAAATTGCCGCTCAACAGCCTCAGCTTTCGGTCACTCCGGCCGGCCGCTGCTGCATATGTGCCGTTTGTAATTGCACACGGGAACACAAATCCCCCGTTATAATCGGTATGCTCGCCAATGACATTGATACGGCCGGGAGCAAAAAACAGCCGTTCCGCCTGGCGGGAAAACTGTTGTTCAAATTCTTTCAATACCGCTGCATCCATGAAATAGCCTCCTTCATTCTTTTTATCAGTATAACGTAAAGCTAAGCTGAAATAAATATTTTACTAAAATTTTTACTTTAAAGTTTTAGATTTTAGCAGCTTCAATGGGGGTAATAGTACTTTTAGCAGGAAGGAGGCGGCCCGGGTGTTTTTTAATAAGTTGTTTGAACGTCTGGTTAATGTGAATACAGCGGTTATTTTTATGATTACTGCCCTTGTGATTGGGGGAAGTTCCTTTGCGATCTATTACATAGAGCCTGAAGAATTCGGCAGCCCGTTCAACGGCTTCTGGTGGGTCATGACTTCTGTCACCACTGTCGGGTTCGGGGATTACGTGCCGGAGACGGTGCCCGGAAAGCTGTACGGCATTTTTTGTACCTGATCGGCATCGGCCTGATTTCTATTGTAATCAGCAAGATTATTGATTTTATATATGTGTACAACCGCAGAAAGGAGCGGGGAAAATTGGATTACAACGGCAAAAATCATATCGTCATTGCTGATTGGAGCAAGCATGCGAAAATCGCGATCCAGGAAATTTTAAATACGGAAAAAAATATTGAAATCATACTTATCGATCAGTATGAAGAAACACCGTATCATCATGACCGCCTGTTTTACGTCCGCGGCAATCCGGCCGAAAAAGAAGTACTCGAGCAGGCAAATATCAGTGAAGCCCGGGCAGTATTTATTTTCCCCAATGAAATCACCATCAGCGGGGAATATATCCACGACCCTTCCTACATCGACGGAAAATCATTATTAATTGCCACCAATATCCAGCGTCACTTTAAAGACATTTATACCATCGTAGAGGTGAAGGAGCGAAATAATATTCATAACTTCACCCATGTGGACGTGGATGAATTTATCGTCAGCTCAGAAATGATCTCACAGCTGGCCGTTCGTTCCGCCTTCAGCCGGGGCACCTCAAGGATCGTGTCTCAGTTGCTCTCAAAGAGGCACGGAGAGGATCTGTATGAAATACCTAAATGCCCCTCGTGGGGAACCTACCGGGAAGCTTATATGGATTTGCTGGAGGAGGGAGCCACCCTTGTATCTGATCACGAAGATTTAAATATTAACCATAAGCTCGACGAACGTATTCCGGAGGACGCACGGCTTTTCGTTATCTGCCACGAAGATACGTACCATAAAATCAGCGGGAAGCAGGCAAAATAAATTTCTTCTGCACTGTTTAACTGGAAATTATCCCCTTATCATTCTTCGGCTGCGTTATAATAGCCGGGTAAACTACTAAACGAAAAGGTGTGACGCATATGAGCTTTAACTGGGGCATCATCGGCACCGGCAATATCGCCGGAAAATTTGCCGAGGCATTAAATGAGGAGCACGGCGGGATTCATTCCGTCTGCTCCCGTACCATGGATAAAGCCAAAGGCTTTGCAGATGATTTTAACATTGGGCAACCGTTTGATTTGCTGGACACATTCCTCGAGGACGAAGCGCTTGATATCGTCTATATCGCCACTCCCCACACGAATCACTATGAGATCGCCAGACAGTGCCTTGAAAATGGGAAGCATGTGTTTTGCGAAAAGGCCATTACCGTTAACAAGCAGCAGCTCGATGAACTGGCGGCGCTTGCTTCTGACCGGGACCTGGTGCTGCTTGAAGCGATGACGCTGTATTATCATCCACTTCACCGTAAGCTGCAGCAAATGCTCGAAGACGGGATAATCGGCAGCGTGCGCTCTATTAACGTCACGTTTGGCACTATTAAAGAGTATGACACCACCAACCGCTTCTTTAACCCGGACCTTGCCGGGGGCGCGATGCTTGATATCGGCGTTTACGCCCTGTCGTTTGCCCGTTTTTTCCTGCAGGAGCAGCCGCAGGAGGTAACAACCATTGGAGAAATGGCCGGGAGCGGCGTCGATGACCAGTCGGGGATCGTTTTAAAAAACAGCCCGGGCCAGATAGCGACAGTCCAGCTTTCCTTCAGTTCCAGGATGCCCAAAAGAGGGATTATTGCCGGTGATAAAGGCTCAATTACTGTCGATAACTTTCCACGGGCCGACGAGGCAGTCATTGAGTATACAAGCGGAGAAAGCGAGCGCGTTACTCAGGGGGAGACGTCAAAAGCCCTGCATTATGAAATCCGGGAAATGGAACGGTCTGTCTCCAGCCGGGACTATGCCTCTATCCTGCAGTACTCCTCTGATGTGATGGCACTCATGGATGAATCCCGGCGGCAGTGGCATTTCCGCTATCCATTCGAATAACCGGAATTTCCCGGGAAATACAAGCAAAGCCTTTATTCCGCATGGAATAAAGGCTTTTTTACTTAACGGGACTGCAGCAGGACATTGTTAATGGCCTCTGCCACCCCGTTTTCATTATTTGTAGATGTAATGATATCAGCGGCTGCCTTGATTTCCGGAATGGCATTTCCCATCGCCACCCCGCACCCTGCTGCCTCTATCATAGATAAATCGTTGCCGTCATCCCCGATGCACATCACTTCCTCCCGGGCAATACCGAGCCGGGCTGCCAGATCCATCACTGCGTTGCCCTTACTTGCTTTTGGATGAAGAAATTCCAGGAAATACGGCGTACTGCGCATAATTTCATTTCTCGCTTTAATTTTTTCCGGCAGTAAAAGCTCTGTTTGGTCAATGTCTTCTTTATCGCCGACAAACATCACCTTCGGCAGGGCCACAGACGGCCCGACCTCTTCAAGCGTGCGCACGCGCAAAGGTGTACTATTCAGATAAGCGTCAAGCACCGTGTATTTATCAATATCCTTTTGCGGTGTGTAAATATGCTTTTCACTAAAGTACTGCATAGCTATGGGGAGCTCCCGGCTCAGATGCTCAAGCTCCATAACGTCTTCATACAGCATATCGAGCTGGCTGACGACCCGGCTTGCGAATGTCTCCTGGACAAGCGCGCCGTTAAATACAGCGATATAGTCCCCCTCCTCCCGAAGTGACAGCTGATCAACATAACGCTGCACACCCGGGAGCGGCCGACCGGTACAAAGTACGATTTTGATGCCGGCTGCTTTCGCTTCGCGGACTGCCTGAATTACCTCCGGCGTCAGTACGTGCTGATCATTCAGCATGGTCCCATCCATATCTACGGCTATTAGTTTGTACATACCAATCCTCCTGCTGTATTTAAATATGCCCTGCCGGTCCCCACAGGAAATGCTCCTCCATATAGGCGAGCAGTTCTTTCTTCCGGTGCTGAAGAGCTCTGCACACCTGCTGGCCCACCGGCACCTGCAGCACCTTTTTTCCACACTGGCTGCATACATCTTTCTCAGCAAACGTATGAAGAACATTTAACGGAAATAACGGCTTTCCGTCGGCTATCAAAAATTGAAAGCGCTGGCCGTGGATCGAGAATAAAACAGTATATCCCTCGAATTCTGCTGCTTTGTGAACGATCACATTTTCTACTTCGGTCACAGCTGTGTTTTTCCGCACCCCGGGCCTCCTTTTTTATTAAACGTCATAAAATTCATGTTTTTTACAGAAAAATATCCGGTCATGCTTTAAGTATAACTTTTTGCATAAAATTGCGCCCGTCTCTTTTAAAAAATCGTTCCCCGGGGAATGAACAGTAAGGAGTCCAAACATCCAAGGAGGCTATACAATGGCATCAGTACAAAACCGGGCTTTTCGGCTTCGGGAGCCGAGAAGCATAGAAAATCTGGAGATGACAGAAGAAGCCATGCCGCAGGTGCAACGGGGAGAGGTGCTTGTCCGGGTGAAAGCTACTTCCTTAAACTACCGTGACCTCGCGATGATCGAAGGCAACTATCCGGGCGAGCTGCGGGAAAATCTCGTGCAGCTGTCGGATGGCGCCGGGGAAATTGTTGAAGCAGGCGAAGACGTGCGCCGCTTCCGTGTCGGAGACCGGGTCGCCGGCAATTTCACACGGGAATGGTTCGGCGGAAAGCGCCCTTCCTATATGGAGCCGTATGGCACTCACAGTAACGGCTGGCTGACGGATTATAAAGTCATCAATCCGGAGGAGCTTGTGCGCCTGCCTGATCATCTTACGTACGAGCAGGGAGCCACGCTTCCATGCGCCGCTGTCACTGCCTGGAACGCTCTGCATGGTCCTTCTCCAACCGGTCCCGGAGATACTGTTCTGACGCTTGGCACCGGTGGCGTTTCCGTGTTCGCCGTACAGCTGGCAAAAATTCTGGGACTTCGCGTTATTTCCACCACCTCAAGCAGCTGGAAAGAGGAAAAGCTCGAGGAGCTCGGCTCTAACAACATCATCAACTACAATGACACCCCGGACTGGGGCAAGCGTGCAGAAGAGCTTTCCAACGGCGGCGTCAACCGTGTTGTTGAAGTGGTTGGTCCTGCTTCGTTTCATCAATCCATTGAAGCAGTCGCCCCTGGCGAAGAAGTAGCTTTAATCGGCGTACTCACCAGAACCGGGGACAAAATCGATTACTACGATCTGTTCGGAAAAGCTTCCACAAGAACAATTGGTGTCGGCAGCCGGGACATGTTTGAATCCATGAACCGCGCCATCGCTGCCCATCAGCTGACGCCGGTCATTGATACGGTCTATCCATTTGAACAGGCCCAGGAGGCCTACCGCCATATGAAGAGCCAAAACTTTTTCGGCAAAATTGTGATTTCCCACGACCAGTAATAAAACAAGCGGAGCGCTTTTGTTACGCGCTCCGCTTAATTTTTCCCAACCCATTCGAAGCAGTAAGGAGAGGATCACGTTGACGAACGTCACCGCCGCTTCCCCGTTTACATTACATAATAAAAATGTGACATTTAAAAACCGCTTCGTTAAATCAGCCATGAGCGAAGGACTCGCTACAAAAGCCCACTTGCCGGGTGCCGCCATTTTCCGGCTGTACCACACCTGGGCCAAAGGAGGAGCGGGGTTACTCATTACCGGGAACGTGATGATAAACCACCAGGCGCTTGGGGAGCCGGGAAACGTCGTGCTTGAGAGCGAAAAGCAGCTTGGCCTGTTCCGCGCCTGGGCCCGTGCCGGCACATATAATGACACCCATTTATGGATGCAGATCAATCACCCGGGCAAACAGGTGCCAAAAGGTGTTGCCCGTGAAGCTGTAGCCCCTTCGGCTGTACCGTTTGAATCAGGGATCCAGCGCTTCTTTCCCGAAGCCCGGGCTTTAACCCATCCAGAGATAGAAACAATCATCCGGCAGTTTGCCCATACCGCCTCTCTGGCCAAACGTGCCGGCTTTACCGGCGTTCAGATTCACGCCGCCCATGGCTACTTGATCAGCCAGTTTCTCTCGCCCCGCCATAATCAGCGGGCCGACGAATGGGGCGGTTCGATTAAAAACCGTTTCCGTTTTTTGCGTAAAATTTTTAAAGCTGTCCGCGAGGCCACGGGACCTGAGTTTCCTGTTGGAGTAAAAATTAACAGTGCGGATTTTATGAAAGCTGGCTTCTCAGAGGAAGAATCCCAGTATGTAATTAAAGAGCTCGAACGCCTTGGAGTGGATATGATTGAAATCTCCGGAGGCACTTACGAACGTCCGGAGTTATTCGGAAAAAATGCTTCTGCCTCTACGCTTCGGCGTGAAGCTTATTTCCTCGAATATGCCGAAAGCCTGAAGCAGACCACAGAGGTTCCGGTAATTTTAACCGGAGGCTTCCGCACCCGCCCGGCGATGGACAGCGCGCTCCAGTCAGGAGCAGCCGATTTCATCGGTCTGGCAAGACCAATGGCTGCGTCCCCGGACTATCCGGCCAGGCTTCTTTCAAAAGCTCCTGTCCCACGGATTGTTCCTGTCAAAACTGGTCTTCCGTTTATTGATAACCTTGGGATTATGGAGCTTGCGTGGTATAACCAGCAGATCTCCCGGCTGAGTAAAGGCCGGAACGCCGCCCCTGGCTTTCCTCCCATTTTATCTTTAGGGCTTCTTCTGATGAAAAATGGTTTAAATGTTATCCGGCAGCGCAGGGGATAAGCTTTACAGCGCCTTTATCAGCCCGCCGTCCACGAGCAGTGTCTGGCCGGTCACGTAGGTATTGGCGAAGGAGCCGTAAAAAACGACCTGTGCCGCAAACTCCTCCGGCTGCCCGTAGCGGCCGAGCGGGATCGCTGCTTCCGACTCCCTGCGCACCTCCTCCGCGCTCTTATTCATCTGGCCGGCTTTTTTTCCATCAATCTCTGCCACACGGTCTGTAGCTATTTTTCCAGGACCCAGGGAATTAATGAGAATGCCGTGCGGGGCAAGCTCCTGGGACAGACTTTTGGCCAGACCCATCAGGCCGGCCCGGAATGTATTCGATAAAATTAAATTATCCAGCGTCTGTTTCATCGAAGAAGACGTAATATTGACAATCCGTCCGCCACCGCTCTCCTTCATTGACGGCAGCACTGCACGTGTTGCACGTACGAAGCTCATCAGGTTTAAGTCAAACGCCTTCTGCCAGTCATCGTCATCAAAGTCATCAAACGTGCCGGCAGGAGGACCGCCGGCGTTATTAACGAGCACATCGACCGGACCGAATGCTTCCACAACGTATTCAACAAGCGCTTTAATTTCTGCCTCTTTTGTAATATCGCACACATAATAATCAACCCGGCCGCGCCCGCTTAGAGCCTGAAGCTCTTTTTCCGCCTCTTTCAGGCTCTCCTCGGAGCGGCCCGTAATCATGATATCAGCGCCTTCTTTGGCAAATGCGGCAGCCGTTGCTTTTCCAAGCCCCCGGCTTGACGCCAGTACAAGTACCGTTTTCCCTGCAAGCTGCAGATCCATATTTTTCTCCCCTTCTTGCTGCGGCCCGGATGCATTCATACTGGCGGCTGCAGCTGTTTCGTTTCTTCCTTTAGTTCTTCGGTGTCAAATTCGTCCTCTACCCTTCGTTTAAGCACATAGCCGAGCACAGCTATCACTACCGCAATCACTCCCAGGATAATCATTTTCATCGGCTCAAAAGAAAGAATACTCGAGCCAAAAAAACCAAGCAGGACAGCCCTCGGTATAGTACCGACCAGGGTTGCACCCAGATACTGCCGCCAGCCTACGTCCAGACGGGCGCTGAGGGACGTTAATAAATCATAATGAAGCACCGGGATGAGCCGGAGCATTAATAAAAATTTGAAGCCGTGCTCCTCTAGCTCTTCCTTGATTTTATCAAGTTCTTCCATGTTTTTATCATCTAAATTTAAATCTGCCGCCTTGCGTCTTTTCGTAAAAAAAGAAATGGAAGCGCCCAGAACGGCTCCAAGAAAAATCAGGAGCGCGCCCAGCCAGTGTCCAAACAAAAAACCGGCAGCTATAGCTACCACGGGCAGAGGGATCAGCAAATACGGCCGGATCACAAATAACAGCAGCAGAACGACCGGTCCTAAAAATCCTATGCTTTCCATCCACCCTTTAACATCGTCAGGATTGAGATACAGGTAAAAGCGGGAAAGCCCCAGAATCAAAATGGCGACACTAACCGTAATCGTGAGCCTCAGAGCATAGTGTTTTAATTTTGCTTTCATAACGCCTTCCTCCTCAATATCTATATTTATTATAACGAAGAAGCGTGATAATACGCTTTATTTTCCCAAAAATTATATCTATAAAAAATATTTTATTTTTAAGGTGTGAGCAAAAAACTTTCCATCTTTTCTCTTTTTAGTTAAGCTGAAGCAGATTTGAGCAATTTCATCTACTTCAATTTCAGCTTAGAAAGGCGGCTTACATATATGAACCAATTAACCGGCTTCAGACGGGCCCGTTTTGTTGTCCTGCTCGGAGCACTTGCAGCACTGATTCCTTTGACTATTGATATGTACCTTCCCGCCCTTCCTGATATTACTGCTTCCTACGAAACCAGTGCCTCTATCGTACAGCTGAGTTTAACGGCCTGTCTGCTCGGGCTCGGCGTTGGCCAGCTTGTCGCCGGGGCCCTCAGTGACGTGTATGGCCGGCGCCGGCCGCTGATTGTCGCACTTATCGTTTATATTGCTGCATCAGCCGCCTGTATTTTTGCGCCGAATATTTTCATTTTGATCGCCGGGCGTTTTATACAGGGCTTTGCTGCGTCAGCCGGACTCGTTATTTCCCGGGCAATCGTCCGGGACGTCAGCAGCGGGGCCGAACTCACGAAGCTGTTTGCCCTGTTGATGCTCGTTAACAACCTTGTGCCGCTGCTCGCCCCTTCTATCGGGAGCGGGGTTCTCCTTTTCACCAGCTGGCCCGGAATCTTTTTAACGCTTTCTATACTAGGTACCATCCTGCTGCTGATTACGGCTTTCCGTTTAGGCGAGACCCTTCCTGCAGACGACCGGGTGGCGAGCAATCTCGGAGCTACCTTCAGCAATTTTCTATCCCTTCTTAAAGACCGGCAGTTTTCGGGGTACGCTTTGTCCCAGGGCTTTATGATCGGTGGTATTTTTGCCTATGTGGCCGGCACTCCGTTTATTTATCAAAATATATACGGCGTGTCCCCTCAGGTGTTCAGTATTTTGTTTGGGTTAAACGGACTCGGCCTTCTGCTGGGAACATTTATGGTCGGCCGCTTTGCCTCAGTTATTCCTGAAAAAACATTTCTTGAATCCGGACTTGTGATGGCGTTTGCCGCCGGTCTTGCTCTGCTTGTGGTCGTTATTTTTGAAGGCCCGCTCTGGGGCATTGTACTGCCTATTCTGTTTTTTGTTACCTCTATCGGCTTTGTCGCTACTTCGTCGTTTTCCCTTGCGATGGAAACCCAGAGTCATATCGCCGGCAGCGCCTCAGCGCTTTTAGGTCTTCTGCCTTTTGTACTCGGCGCCGTAACGGCTCCTATGGTTGGTATTGCGGGCGAAGAGACAGCCGTTCCCATGGGACTCACCATCTTTTTGATGAGTGCGTTAGCTCTCGCAACATACGTATTCATGGCTAAACGAGGCAGACCGACGGAAAAGCCGGCTTGATAATCTAAAAGAATCACGACTTTGGATGTAAAAAAACAGAGGGCATGGTTATGAATTTTTTCAAATACTGCCGTATAAGTCTGTCAGCCTCCTGGGTACATGCTCTCTCTTTTTTTCATTGTTTACAAGCAGTAACTCCTGCTTATTGGCAAAAGATCAAAATTTTCTTACATTTTAAATAGTTCTTTTATACATATCAGGGGGGATTGCATGAACAATTCATATTTACGATGGGGGATTGCCGCCGGCGCTTCTGCCGCTGCTTTCGTACTGCCCGCAGCCAGTGCCGGGGCAGCAGAGGGGGAAAAGGAAGTCACAGTCATCCATGCCAATGACATCCATTCATCCATTGAGGATATGGGAAAGCTTGCTGGCTACATTGATGAGAAGAAAGCAGAATCTGATCACGTCGTGTTTGTCAGCCCCGGAGATATTTTCAGCGGTGACCCTGTAGTTGATCTGCAGGACGGCGCTCCGATGGTCGACTTAATGAACGATGTCGGACTTGAAACGATGACGATCGGCAACCACGAATTCGATTACGGCCAGGAAGTCTTCGCTCAGAATGAATCAGACAGTGATTTCACCTGGATCAGTGCTAATACATCCATTGAAGACAGCTCGATTCCTATTGAAGAACCCGCAGCCTATGATGAAATTAACGTTAACGGCATCGATATCGCGCTTCTTGGACTGACTCAGGCACCACCTGCCACAGCGCCTGATGGCATCGGTGGCCTCAGCTTTGACAATGATTATGCAGGGGTGGCAGAGACATACGAAGGTCTCGGAGAAGATGCAGACCTTTTTCTCGGCCTTACTCACATAGGCTACAGCGAGGATGAGCAGCTCGCAGAGGACGTGGACTTTTTTGATGCCATTATTGGCGGCCATACGCATACCGTCCTTGAAGAGCCGGCCGTTGTGAATGGCACGCCTATTGTCCAGGCAGGCTCAAGCCTCGATTTTATCGGAGAATTGACCTTTACCATTGATGATGAAACCGGAGAAGTAACAAATACTGAAGGGCAGTTGCACGACATCGAAAGCATAGAAGCGGTGAATGAAGATGTTCAGGCGAAGGCGGATGATTATATAGCGGAAGCAGATGAACTGCTGGGAGAAGTCATTGGGGAAACAAATACTGGCCTGTCGAGAGACAGCCGCTATGAGGAAGACGCTCCGCTTGGTAACTTCTGGACTGATTCCATGCGCTACACAACAGATACAGACGTTGCCGTTTATAATAACGGAGGCCTGCGGGCTGGCATCGATCCTGGAGATATTACTGCAAGAGATATTTACTCCATTGAACCATTTGGAAATAATATCGTTGAAATGAATATGACCGGGGAAGCTCTTAAAAATGTAATTGAGCAGTCCTACAACCGCGGGGAGCAGGTGGACCTGCAGACCTCCGGACTGAACTATACCATTTATACGACCGAAGACGGTGCATTTAACGGAGCCGAACTCACTATTGACGGAGAGCCGGTCGAAAGCACGGAAACCTACTCGGTCGCGCTGCCAAACTTCCTCGCGGACGGCGGGGACGGCTATAATTTCGAAGGGGAGATTATCCAGCCTGATGCCGGACTTGTGACCAACAGCATGATCACCTATGCTGAATTCTTAATGGAAACAGAAGGTGCCGTGGATTATGAAACAGAGGGGCGGATCAGCCTTGAAGTCGGAGAACCAGCCGCTGAAGAACCGGAAGCTCCCGTTGAAAATGTCACAAAAGAGTGTATTATCGATGAAGTGCATGAAATGGTGCCAAACGGCAATCCAAACAAAAATGACTCCGGCCTTAACCGCGGCCAGCTGATTTCTGTACTTCAAAAGTATAAAAACGGCAAAGATGTAGAAGTTCCTGCTGCAGCAGAGCCGGCAAAGGAATGCATCGATCAGGCTCAAGCAGAGTAATAATGTAACATCCTTCAGGACTGGGGAAGCCCGGTCCTGATTTTTTCAGTGGTTTACTTTTTCTTTTGATCATGCCTTTTCATAACAGGAAACGCTAATACATCCTGATGAGGAGGCATTATTATGAGCTATGTATCTTTAGTTCCGTTCCGAAAAGAGAGCGGTCTCTCTGCCGCATCCTACGTGCCGGGTGGAGTGGAAATGATCGAAGCACCGCCGCAATGGGAGGAAACGTCTCAGGGAGCGGGCAATGTTATCGCAGTTATTGATACCGGCTGCCAGACAGATCACCCTGATCTGCAGCAACAAATTATCGGCGGGCGCAATTTCACCAGCGACTACCGGGGGAATCCAGCGATTATTGAAGACAATAACGGGCACGGCACTCATGTGGCCGGCACTATCGCCGCCGCCGACAACGGCTTCGGTATAGCCGGAGTTGCGCCTAAGGCCAGACTTCTGATTTTAAAAGCACTGAATGGATCAGGAAGCGGGAGCATGCAGGGAATTATCGACTCCGTCCGCTACGCTGTCTCCTGGCGCGGCAGCAACGGGGAACGGGTGCGTGTGATCAGTATGTCTCTCGGCGGTCCACAGGACGTTCCTGAGCTCCAAGCGGCCATTAAAGAAGCAGTTGCGGCCGATATTGCTGTTGTCTGCGCCGCTGGAAATGAAGGAGACGGGGACGTTGATACTGAAGAGTTTGCCTATCCCGGCGCCTATAATGAAGTTATTCAGGTCGGGGCGGTCAACTTTTCCAACGAATTGACCCCGTTTACAAATACCAACGATGAAATTGATCTCACAGCGCCGGGGGCTTCGATTTTATCTACGTATGTGGGGAGCTCCTATACCAGGCTGAGCGGCACTTCCATGGCAGCTCCTCATGTTTCCGGCGCCCTTGCCCTTGTAACCAACTGGGCGGAAGCAGGCTTTGGCCGGCGAATTTCCGAGCCGGAGATGTATGCCCAGCTGCTCCGCCGTACTGTTCCTCTCGGCTATCCATTGAGCGCAGAAGGCAGCGGCCTGCTGATGCTCGGTACTGTTAAACGTCTTGCCCAGATAATTCAAAGTGAAGCCGTCGTGCGTTAATCCTGCAGCGGACACAAAGAAGGTCATGCCGCACATCCGGCATGACCTTACATATATAATACAGCTATTTCGCTTCCGGCACGGGATCCGTGACAAATACCACAACGCTTGTGTCATTATCAAAATCCCAGTCTACGAAAATATCATGTACCTTCGCTCCGAACAGACGATCGAAGCGTATTTCGTTTAGCAGCTGTTTTTCCAGGTGGCGCTTCGCCGTTTTCAGATTCGCTCCGTGACCCAGGTTGATTAATTCCTTTTCGATCAGAATTAAAATACCTGTCCGTGCCGCTATTAATGTTCGTTCATTAATCTGGTACATTGCGATATCATCAGGAATTTTTTCTGTTTTGGCACTGACGTCATTCACTTTTCTTTTAATATTTTCTTCGTATTCCGGTCGTTTTTTTTCTTTTTCAATCTTTAACTCCTGCGAGTTCAAGGCAGTAATCATACCCGACCGGTTTTCAATATTCCAGTCAAAATAGAACTCCCAGCCGTCTATATCTGCGATCCTTGAAAGATAATGCTTCACTTCAGGAAGAATCTGCTCCATCATCGTCTCCCTAAGCTCTTCCACGGCTTCCTGGTTTCTCTGCCCCATGATTACCTGCTCCATCGGCGAAAGAAATTTGCGGATATGCATTACGATACAATGAGGATCAATGCTGACGTAGACCGATTCAGGCCCCTTCCCAAAGTGATCCCTTAATAGCTTTCCAAGGTAGCTTCCCAACTGCTTCTGTTGCTCCTGCAGATCTTCACTTGAGTGTTTTTCCGCCATGCCCTCTCCTCCTCTTAATATATCCCGGCTAAATTTAAAGATCTTAAAAAAAGATCTATATATTAGTTGCAAAATAAAGGCCGGCCTCCCCGGGAAGGCCGGCCGTTGTGCCCACAAATATCACCTTGATAAATGATATCCTATTACTACATTCCCACCCCGGCGCTTCGTTCAATCGTTTAATTTTAATAACATGCGTTTAACCTGCGTTTTTATTAAAGAAGCCCAGTTAAAAAGCCGGACACTTTTGCAGCGCCGGCCCTTTTGCCATATCTACCTCATACTCCGTACATCGAAACGATTCCTGCGTTCACTGGCGAGCAGCCGGGGGACAATTTCCTGTTGGCTTTGTACACGTACATTACGCTGGGCTTTTATAAAAAAAATCACGGCGGAAAAAACAGCTCCGATCAGCAGTCCAATCAAAAAACTAAGCATCAAACCCTTCCCATATGGTGGTAAAATATCAAAATTACCATAACAAGGACGTAGAGGTATTAGTCTTAGAAGCTGATTCCTGTTATGTACAAAGCGTTATAATTCCGGTTCGTAAAATTCTACGCGAAGTCCTTCAAGCGTAAGTTCCTCTGGCTTCCATTCCCCTTCCTCAAGCAGTCCTTCCCGGGTAAACACAAGGGAATCCTTATCCTGAAAATCTTCAAGCTCCCAGTAAAGCACCCGCTTTTCTTCCTGATAGATCTCAAGATAAGCAGCATTCGAGTTTTTCTTTGCATGTCCTTTAAATAAACCAAAAGGAAATGTTTTTTTGGACCGGTTTTCCATTTTTCTGAACGTGAACTTGTGTGTTTCATCAATCGTGCCGTGCATTTCATCTTCCAGAATATTTATTTCTATTGTTCTCAATGTATCTCTCCTTTTCTTTATTTACTTTGATTGATGGTTAGTTATGAATAAAAGCCCTGTGTATTTAACTTTATACAGAGCTGTAGAGAAATAACATATTTTCCATACCTCTTTACTACCCTCATTTTTTCCCGTGTAATCTTTCTTTAAAGAATTACCGCAACCTTTTCTTTCTCTGTACGTAGTTTTGGTATACTGGATCCAGTTCCTAAGAAGGAGGAAATCAGATGGCCCAGGCGGTATCTCTAAAAGAACGTATACATACGATCGACATGCTGAGAGGCTTTGCCCTGCTCGGCATTATACTGGCAAATATGGCTGCCTTTAAGGCTTTAGGCTTCAGCCAGTACGCAGACATGGTAAATACCAGCCTAACGGAGACCACAGCAGCCGATCAAACTATTAATACGCTGCTGGACTTTTTTGTGATCGGAAAATTTTATCCTCTGTTTTCTTTTTTATTCGGGCTCGGATTTTATATGTTCCACAAGCGTCTGGTAGAAAAAAACCTTTCCGCTGACCGTATCTTTCAGCGCCGGATTCTTTTTTTGCTGTTTATCGGTATGATTCACCTCGTATTTTTATGGTCAGGCGACATCCTTCATTTATACGCGGTGACTGGCTTCTTTCTGCTTATGCTTATTTATAGAAGCAGTAAAGCAGTTTTAGCATGGGCTCTCGGGCTTATCCTTGCTTCGGGATTCTTTATGACGCTTCTTTTAACTGCAGCCTCCGTGGGTACTGCCTCAATGAATCCCGGAGCCTCCGCCGAGCAGTCAGTTGCTTCGGGGATTTCTGTAATGAGAAACGGCTCCTACAGCGATATTTTATCCTACCGGCTGAGTAATGAAGTCGTATTCGTCCTGCTGCAGCTTCCGTTTTCTGTGCCCTTCATTCTTGGATTATTTCTTCTAGGCTTTTATTTTGGACGCCGGAGTATGTTTACAGAAGCCGCCTCCCATATAAAATCATGGAAGCGTCTCTGGATACACAGTCTGTGGCTTGGCCTTATCCTAAATGCTGTTGTTACAGCATTTAAACAGGAATGGACAGCCCTTCCCGGCGGCCTCAGCACCGGGCTCGGAGATGGTTTGAATTATATCGCCGGACCGGTGATGATGCTGTTTTACGTGTCGTCCTTTGTGCTGGCCGTAAAAAAACCAGGCCTGCGCCGGCTTCTGCTTCCGTTCGCCTCCATGGGGAGACTCGCTTTAACAAACTACCTGCTGCAGACTGTTATTGCTGTTCTCTTATTTCATGGCTACGGCCTGGGGCTGTTCGGGGAGGTTTCTGTTACTGGCGGGTTTACTGCAGCGTTAATCATTTATATTCTCCAGCTCGCCGGCAGCCATTGGTATGTGAAGAAATTTTCCCAGGGGCCAATGGAATACCTGTGGCGCAAATGGACCTACGCCCGTACGACGTGAATCCAAAAGGCAGCCGCTCAAGCGCAGCTGCCTTCACTTTTCCGGTTCTTTAGTAATGTTTTTATTCCACCAGTCTGCTGCCTGCTTGCGAAACACAAGCAGCGTGCACCCAAACAAACATAAAATCGCGGGAATCCAGTTTGGGACACTGGCTAAAATAAATAAAAATACGCCGATGCCGTTAATAAGCGTAGCCAGATTCATCACTGTTTTCGGTTTCAATGCGTCTCCCCCGTTTGGCTAGGTTAATTTTTCCGTTGGATAAAACTCAATTTCCCGGCTCTCCCCAGGTTCCAGGTTTTCTTCACAAAAGTGCTCCACAATGTCTTTTAAGGAATCGGAATCAGATGCAGCGTATCGTTCCTTTAAATAGCTGTTCACTTTTTTCTGTTGCTTCCGGTGCGCTTTTGGCACCATCAAAAAACCAATCATTTCACCGTCAGACGTGCGGTCCAGTCTATCCGCCAGTTCTTCGTAGGTCATTTCAGTCTCTCTGCCTCCTTACACGGTACACTTTTTATAATTTCCATTATTTTCTATATCATTTATGATGAACATGTCTTTTCATCTTTTCCACAGCATATCATACAAAGGAGGGCCCGACATGCATGATTCTCCCGCAGTAGAAGTTAACCAGCTGACAAAACAATTTAAAGGGGCCACTGCCGTACACCCATTGAGTTTCGATGTCCATGCTCATGAAATATTTGGCTTTCTCGGACCAAACGGGGCCGGTAAAACAACGACGATGCGAATGCTCGCCGGCCTGCTTGAACCAAGCAGCGGAGACGGATACATTCATGGCAAATCGATTAAAAGTCAGGCACTCGAAGCAAAGCAGCAGCTTGCCTATCTGCCTGATAAACCTGATATTTATCCAAAGCTCACAGGATGGGAATTTCTTCAGTTTATTGCTTCTGTATTTAAACTCGACAAAAATATATGGATAGAGCATGCAGAGGGGCTGCTGCACCGGTTTGATTTAACAGAAAGCGCCGGCAGGTTAATGGAGACGTATTCCCATGGCATGAAGCAGAAAATAGCTTTAACCGGGGCGCTAATTCACCAGCCGTCTGTTATTTTTCTGGACGAACCTACAGTCGGGCTCGATCCGAAGAGCTCCCGCGACCTCCGGGCCATTCTGCGTGAAACCGCAGCAGAGGGTACTGCCGTTTTTTTCTCCACTCATATGCTTGACGTTGCTGACCAGCTCTGTGACCGGGTCGGAATCATTCATCAGGGGAGGCTTCTGCAGACAGGCACCCCCGAGGCGCTTAAGCAGGAGCATGCCAGTCATGCAGGGGGTTCACTGGAGGATGTCTTTTTGCGCATGACAGAGCAGCAGGAAGCCGAAGGCCCTGAAGGGAAGATTCCGTGATACAAACGCTCTGGTATTATCAGAAAAAAACCATGCGTCATCAGTACGAGTCTCTGCCGCCCGGACGGAAAGTATTATACATCACTCTGACAGCCCTGGCCCTGCTCATTATGATTCCCTTTGGTCTCGGCATGGCCGCGGCCGGGGACATTTTCTCTCCGGAAAGCTTGCATGCGGTCGTTGTTTACCTGCTGCTGAGCATCATGGCTGTCATCACCTTTGTGACCATGCCGCGCACCTTTCAATTGTTGTTCGGCTCCAAAGATATTGAGTTTTTATTCACTCTTCCCATCCGCTCGAGGCATCTGTTTGCTATGCAGTTTTTCACCGGGTGGGCCGGGTTCCCTCTGCTTTCCTTTTTATTGTTAACCGGACTCAGCATTATTATCGGGGCCGTTTCGGGAGCCCACCTTCTGTTTTATCCGGCCGCTACCCTTCTTTTTTTCGGCCTGTCTGTTTTTGGAGCAGGCCTGGCGTTTCTATTGAATTTATTTCTGGTTTACATTCTGCCGGCTCAACGCGCCCAGCAGCTGACTACTGTAATCAGCTTCATATCTGCAGCGCTGTTCGTTCTGGCTGCGCAGATGCCAAACATCATTATGCAAAACGATAACACATCTCTTACCATTGAAGCAGCTCCCGTATGGCTGCCCACGCAGCCGGCGGCAGCCGCTCTTTTCACTTCTTTTCAGGGGGAGGGCGCGGGAGCCATTTTTACAGCGGCCTGTCTCGGAGCTTTGGCGGTCATAAGCCTCGCCTCCCTGTGGTTCGTGGAAAAACACTATTTTTCCTCCTGGCAGCGGGCCACCGAGCCCGCAGGAAACAAAATCAAATCGGCCCGGCCCGGGGCAGCCCGGCCTGTTCCCTATGCCATTGCCTTTAAAGAATGGCGGTCCGTGCAGAGAAATCCTAAGGAATGGACCACCTGCTTCACATTTGCCCTTATTCTTATTTTAATGTTCATTAATTTCTTTGGGAGCGGATCGGCACTTGCTTCCCCCTGGGCAAATCCTGCCTCTGCCTGGAGCAGTGTGCACGTTATGCTCGGGCCTGCCATTCTGCTCGGTCTGCAGCAGTTTGCCGCGGCCTCATTTGGACGGGAGGGCGACTCCCGCTGGATGCTGCGGGTGCTTCCGGTAACTCCCCGGCAGATTGTCACCGGAAAATTTCTGGGCCACTGGGTCATGACAGGAACGGCAATTGCTGCACTTGAACTGATCACCTTTATGCTCTTTAGGTGGAACATCGTACTGTTTTTCGCCGGACTTGTGCTGACGCTTTCCCTCACAGCGGTTGCCGCGGCTTCCGGTGTGTGGGCCGGGGCGGCCGGTGGAACGTACAATGAAAAAAACCCGCAAAAGCGGGTGCGGTTCGATACAGGAGTTGTCTCCTTCTTTCTCAACGTTCTGTACCTTCTGCTTTTTTTCATCCCTGCCTGGATGCTTTTAAGTGCCGGTATGTCCCTGCACTCAAAATGGCACGGCCCGGAGCCGGCTTTTCTTCCCTTATGGAATACAGCCCCGTGGCAATGGATCAGCCTTCTGGGAGCCGGCGGGCTTTTGTCTGCCGCTGGAATTGCACTCCTAATCGTCTACCTCCATCTGCGCCATGGAACAAAAGAGCTCACAGAGCGTGGTGTTGATTATTTAGATCCATAAAGCTGCCGGGAGTCCGGCAGCTTTTTTGTGTTAAAATCTCTAAGCTCATTACTTGATTCTCTACACGGCAAATGCTACGATACTCTTTGTGACTAAACGTTCACCAAAAGTAACCATATAGTCAAAAGGGGGTCGAAAACTGCATGGCAGAGCGTAAGGATGAGCTTTTGGAAGCAGCACTGCAGCTGTTTGTGAAGCAGGGATTCCACTCCACCTCCATCCAGCACATTACAGCGGCCTGCGGCATATCCAAAGGCGGCTTTTATAAGCATTTTGATTCCAAGGAAACGATGCTTTTAGAGCTGCTCCGCAAAGTGCATGAAAACATGCTTCACGAGGCCGAAAACTATCAGGGAACCCAACATGAGCCGGAACTCAAGCGGCTTGAGGGGAAAATACGCATTGAGCTGGAGAAATTCACGGAGTACCGCCCGCTGTTTCAGATGCTTTTCACAGAATTTCCTCCTCATACGGAAAACAAAATTTCCAACTACTTAAACCGTATGCGCCGCTTTTTTCAGGAATGGCATGAGCAATCACTATTGGAAGCCTTTGGCCCCCGCGTACGTCCGTACGTTAGTGATCTGGCTGTCATTCTCGAAGGAATCATGCACTCCTATTTAACCCTTATGACCTGGCATATTTCCGCCCTGCCGTTGAACCAGTTATCTGCATTCATTGTCGAGAGGCTCCATTCCATTGTTAAGGATGACAGCGATCTCCATCCCCAGCTTCCGAGAGGATGGGCTGGAGGAGACGAGCCCATACAGGGTATGGAAAGCGTCCGCTGCGAAGCCGAAGCACTGCTTTTGTTTGTAAAAGCCCGGCACACGCAGGGCGACCTGCCTGAAAAAACGCTCCAGACAACTGAAATGATTTACGAAGAGTTCAAAGCAGAAATACCGAGAGAGTTTTTGATCGATGCTTTACTGCATCAGCTGCAGCACCACGCGGATCTCCATACGCACACGCAGAAGCTGAGTGCAAAATGGAGCGCATGGAAAGGAGAGAAACACGTACTATGAGTTCTTCATCTTGGGACATTCCCACCGGGCAGAAGGCAGCTATGATTACTGCCCTGCTGCTTGGCGCCTTTATGGGAATTATTAACGAAACACTGCTTGCCACCGCCCTGCCCTCCATTCAGGACGCTCTCGGGGTTACCCAGGGAACCGTTCAGTGGCTGACGACAGCCTTCTTAATGACAAACGGTATTATGATTCCAATCTCTGCATTTTTAATTGAACGCTTTACGACCAGAGGGCTGTTTTTGACCGCTATAGGCTTATTCGGCACCGGTACCGCTGTTGCTGCCATTGCTCCGTCATTTCCGGTACTTCTTTTTGCCCGTGTCATCCAGGCATCCGGCTCCGGCATTATGCTACCGCTGTTAATGACGGTGCTTCTGGCCATTATTCCAGTGGAACGCCGCGGCACAGCGATGGGCATGATCGGGATCGTTATTTCGTTTGGCCCCGCTATCGGCCCAACGCTCTCCGGTTTTCTACTCGAGCACTTTCCGTGGAGAGCCCTGTTTATTACCGTGCTTCCAATCGTCGCGCTGACGATCATTACCGGGGCTATCTTTTTGAAAAACGTAACCGAACTGGGCAGTCCAAAGATCGACGTATTGTCCATCATTCTTTCTTCCTTTGGGTTCGGCTCCTTTTTGTACGGATTCGGAACAGCTTCTGAAAGCGGCTGGGGCAGCCCGGTCGTTCTCACCGCCGTGATTGTCGGTGCCCTTATTATCGGATTATTCGTCTGGCGTCAGTTTACATTAAAGTCGCCAATGCTCGAATTCCGCGTGTTTCAGTTTAAGATATTCAGTCTCGCCATCGGTATCACTATGGCTGTTCTGATTTCATTAATAGGCGCAGAAACGCTTTTGCCGCTGTTCATGCAGAATGTGTTAGGCTTTACACCGCTGGAGTCCGGATTGATGCTTTTGCCGGGCGCCATTGTGATTGGGATTATGTCGCCGATTACAGGCCGTCTGTTTGATGCCTTCGGTGCGAAATGGCTTGCCATTACCGGGCTTTCCATTGTTACCATCACGACCTTTATGTTTACGAATCTTTCGCTTGAAACATCGTTTACGTATTTAACCATTGTATATGCCATCCGCATGTTCGGACTCGCCTGCGCACTGATGCCGGTCATGACATCAGCGTTAAACCAGTTGCCGATGAAATGGTACGCCCACGGCTCGGCGATGGCGAATACGCTGCAGCAGATTTCCGCCTCTATCGGTACAGCCCTCCTGGTGACCTTTGTTGCTCTGGGAGCCCAGCAGTATCAGCCTGACGCTTCGACCTCCGCAGAGGCGGCTCCCCAGCTCGCGCAGGTAGCCGGGTTTGAGTGGGCCTTTATGGGAAGCACGGCTCTTGCCTTTGTCGCTCTGATTCTTTCCCTTTTCTTAAGCTCACCGAAAGAAGAAAAGGAAATGACCCGCCAGGCAAACGAAGAACAGCAGAGCAACGCTCCCGCTAAATAGCAAAAATCCCCGGCAGGCCTGAAAAAAACGGCCTCCCGGGGATTTTTTATTCGCTTCCTTTTGCCAGCAGCTTATACACCGCCGCAAAGTCTTCATCACCCATACCATACTGCTTCGCGAGCGCATACGCCTCCCGCACAGACCCGGTAACCGGCAGGGAAATTCCCGCCTGGTACGCTGATTCCTCGAGCAGATGCAAATCCTTGTAGGCATGCTTCAATGGAAACTGGGTTTCATAGCTGCCGCTCAGAAGCATGTCACGCTTTCCTGCCACCGCAGGTGCCGTCGTCGGCACCTGAAGCAGCACATCAAGCGCCTGCTCCTTATTAAGTCCCAGTCCTTCTGCTGCGTGCAGCCCTTCTGATAAGCTGGTCATGGCATGCATCAGCGTTAAGTTGACGGACATTTTCATCGCGGATCCGCTTCCAGTGCCTCCCATGTAATGGACATTTTTACCCATAATTTCGAGAAGCGGCTGTACTTTTTGTACGTCCTCCTCACGGCCGCCGGCAAGAAACACCAGCTCTCCCTTTTCAGCAGGCCCCTTGGATCCGGATACCGGTGCATCCACCAGGCGCATTTCCTTCATTTTTGCGGTTTTAGCCATCTGCCGGGTAAAGCCGGGGTTAACGGTGCTCATGTCCACCCAGATTTTCCGGCTCGTTTCGCCGGCAAACAGGCCATCCACGCTGTTCGCGATTTCCTCTACGGCTTCAGGGTTCGACAGCATCGTGAATACGACATCCACTTTGGAAACAAGTTCTCTCGGTGTTTCCCGCCACCCCGCGCCTGCATCGAGCAGGTGCTGCGCCTTCTGCTTGGTCCGGTTGTAAATCGTAACCTTCTCTCCGGCCTCCATTAAATTTTTTACCATATTTGAGCCCATAATTCCTGTTCCAATAAACCCAACTCTCACACTCATTCATCCTTTCTACGCACGCTTCTATTTAGGTGTTCCCTGTCCGCAATCTGGCAAACGTCCGCCAGAGCTTATTGTTTTCGCTTCTTTGCCTATGTTTAAATAAGTATAATTATAAATGCAGGAGATGATTCTATGTTAACACTTCAGGATGCCTGGGAAGCAAGGCAGCGTTTACGTCCGGTACTTCCGGAAACGCCGCTCCTTTTCTCCCAGCCACTGACAAATATTGCAGGCCAGCCCGTATACTTAAAGCTCGAGCAAATGCATGTCACCGGCTCCTTCAAGCTCCGAGGGGCAACTAACATGATTCGTTCTCTGTCTCCGGAGCAGCGGGACCAGGGCGTGGTCACATTTTCCACCGGTAATCACGGCTTTGCCGTAGCGACATCAGCAGCCCTGCTCGGCATCCGCTCTGTCGTATGTGTGTCAGAAAACGTACCGGCAAATAAAGTCGAGGCGCTCAAAGCAAGCGGCGCTGAGCTTCATGTGGAAGGCAGCGGCCAGGACGAAGCCGGAGAAGTCAGCGCCCGCCTCGTCGAAGAGGAGGGACTGACTCTTATCCCCCCTTTTGACCATCCTTCGATCATCGCCGGACAGGCAACAATGGGACTAGAAATCATCGAGCATCTGCCCTCCGTGAAGCACGTGCTCACAGGCCTTTCCGGCGGCGGTCTGCTGTCCGGCCTCGGTCTTGCCCTGAAGGAACAAATTCCTGATCTTGAGCTTATCGGTCTGTCCCTCCGGGAAGGAGCTGCTATGGATGAGAGCCTGAATATCGGCAAGCCAACGATCGTTCCGGAGGCACCAACACTTGCTGACAGCCTGCTCGGAGGTATTGGTCTCGAAAACCAGTATACGTTTTCCATGGTCCAGCGCTACGCCGACCAGCGCCTCCGGCTGCATGAAGACACAATCGCCCGGGGCATGGCCTTTTTATACGATAAGCATAAAATGGTCGTCGAGGGAGCAGCCGCTGTCGGCGCCGGTGCCCTTTTAGACGGACTCGTCTCCGTTAACGGTCCCACTGTCCTCATCGTTTCCGGCAGCAGTGTGGACGTGCACACGCACCGCGAAGCCGTTGCTCCGTATATTTAAACAGGACGCTGCCTGCAGCTATATTTTCTTTTCTTCCCGCTGGCGCGAACGGTATGGAGAGAGGGACAGCAGATCCATGGCGTCCTGCTTCTTTATTTTTTCCCATTCCTTTCGGCGCTGTGCGAACCATTTACGGTAGTTTTTGTTCCCCATCCGCTTTTTTAAAAAAGAAAGGCTCTGAAGCGGGCCCTCTTCATTAGCCAACGTTGTCAACTGCAGCTGAAATGCTTCTTCCTTCTGCAGCCACGCGTCCATCTGCCGGGGAGACATTAATACGTACGGCACCCTTCCTTCATACAGGCGACGGTAAAGCAGCAGCCGGTAATCTGCCCGGATAAGCCGGTCGGCTGCCTCTTTCTGCTCCCGGAATTTTTCCGGAAAACGGCGCGTGAGCACTTTCGCTTTTTGTTCTTCCGCGGCAGCCCGCTGTTCAATATAGCGGGGCGTATCGGCTACGTAGAACGCGCGGCTGCGATAGCTTTTAAAAAACGGAAGCTCCCGCTCCCAGGCAATATATCCGTATTTATCCTTTTCTAAATCATCGTTGCGGTATAGACGGCGGCATTCGAGTTCGTTCCATTTACGATTCCATTCATGATAGATCATATTTCGCTATACCTCCGCAAAGGATGGATTTTCCTACATTCTAATTGTTTCTTCTTCAAACAACAATGATGACGCTTTCGGAAAAACGGGAATATTATTAACCTGTCCCCGTTTTTTTAAAATGCACGAATACTTCCTTGTCAAGCCTACTATAAAGGAGGCGATTACAATGAATAATGAGTTCAGCAGCAAAGATGCCGGCTTATTCACCCACGCCTTTAACCAGAACCCGTACCCCGCCTTTCACTCTCTCCAGCAGCACGACCCGGTGCATCAGGCCTTAATGCCCGATGGCCATTACGCCTGGATCGTCTCACCCGGTACGAGGATGCTGTCGCTGTGCTGAAGGACACTCGCTTCATTAAGGATTTCACTGTCTTTTTAAATGAAGAAGAGCGCGCCGAAGCACAGAAAAATATTTTTTCCCAAAATATGCTTTTTGCAGACCCCCCGGATCATAAACGGCTGCGCGGACTTGTTCAGCAGGCGTTTACACCGAAAATGATCGAAGAGCTCCGGGGCAGGATTACAGAGATTGCAAATGAGCTGATCGATGATATGCAGGACCGCTCCCGGATCGACATTATCGACGATTTCGCCTTTCCGCTTCCTATCATTGTTATCTGCGAAATGCTCGGTGTGCCAAGCGAGGACAGAGATAAATTCCGCACCTGGTCCAATACCCTCGTCGAAGCCTCCAATGATTCCGGAAAAGCCGAAAAAATTCAGCAGCACACGGAGGAATTCACCGCCTATCTCCGGGATTGGATAGCCACCAGGCGGGAGCAGCCGGTCGATGATATGGTGAGTAAGCTCATTCAGGCAGA
This sequence comes from Marinococcus tarijensis, assembly GCF_054971385.1. Lineage (NCBI taxonomy): Bacteria > Bacillati > Bacillota > Bacilli > Caryophanales > Bacillaceae > Marinococcus > Marinococcus tarijensis. The sequence goes on from NZ_JBQOJA010000004.1 coordinate 100,445, forward strand.
AGAGGCAGGTGACCGTCTATCCGAGCAGGAGCTTTACGGCGTCGTTTCGCTGCTCATTATCGCCGGCCATGAAACGACGGTAAACCTTATCGCAAACGGCTTGTTTGCTTTGATGACCCATCCGGATCAGATGCGCACGTTACAGCAGCAGCCCGAGCGCATCCGCCCGGCCATTGAAGAAATGCTCCGCTTCGAGGGACCGGTGGAATTCAGCACCGACCGCTGGGCCTCTGAAACAATTGAATTCCAGGGAAAAATGATCAACATGGGAGATCATGTCCTCGTCGCGCTTGATGCGGCTAATCGCGATCCGGAAGCATTTGAAGATCCGGATGTTTTTGATATCACCCGCGGTCAGAGCAAACACCTTGCTTTTGGTAAAGGCATGCACTTCTGCCTCGGGGCGCCGCTTGCCAGAGTCGAAACTGAAGTCGCTGTGAATACGCTGCTTGAACGCTTCCCCGAACTCCAGCTGGATGCGTCTCCTGCTGAATTGGAATGGCGGCCAGGCATACTCATACGCGGACTTACAGAGCTTCCCGTTCGTCTGACGTAAATAAAAGGCCGGAAAGCCCTACGAGGCTTCCCGGCCTTTTTGATGATCTTAAGCCTTTATTTCGTCCAGCCAAGCAGCATTTCCCGAATGCACTTTCCGGCCACAATGGCAGTCTGGTCGCCGCTGTCGTACGGCGGTGAAATTTCTACAATATCGGCTCCGATTACATTAACGTCTGAGGCGGCAATCACGTGAATGGCTTCGAGCAGCTCCTTTGATGTTATGCCGCCGGCTTCCGCCGTGCCTGTGCCCGGGGCGTACGCCGGATCTAAAACGTCGATATCAATCGACACATATACCGAACGCCCGTGAAGCTCTTTTAAATCCCGTCGCAGCGGCTCCGCTACTTCAAATGGGGAGAAGTGCATACCGGACGTACGGGCGTAGTCGAACTCTTCCTTTTCCCCGGAGCGCACTCCGTAGGAGTACACATTCTCCGGTCCTATTTTTTCGCAGATTTTCCGCACCGGGGTGGCATGGGACAGGGGTTCCCCTTCATAATCCTCACGCAGATCCGTATGCGCATCAATGTGGATAAAAGCAACGGACGGGTCATGCGCATAGGCCGCCTGCATAATCGGCCAGGTAATCAGATGCTCTCCGCCTATGCCGAGAGGGAACTTGCCATCCGCAAACAAACGCGATGCTGTCTCCTGAATAATCTCTATGCTTTTGGACGGATTTCCAAACGGAAGCATCATATCCCCTGCGTCGTGATACGAATAGTCCTCTAAATGCCTGTCCAGATAGGGACTGTATTCTTCAAGGCCGATAGAGTTCTCCCGGATCCGGTTCGGCCCAAAGCGGGAGCCCGGACGGAAGCTGACCGTCCAGTCCATCGGCATGCCGTACAGCACTGCGCTGCTCTCCTCGTAGGAAGCAGAGCTGCCGATAAATACCTTTCCAGTATAAGCCGGATCAAAGGCGTTCATTGTCACTCCCCCTTCCGCTCAAGGCCCCGCTGCACAAAAGCCGGGAGCGCAAATGCAGCCTCATGTATTTCCGCCGTATAGTAATGAGTATCCAGCGCTTGTGCCCTGCTGCGATGCACCTCTTTGGGTCTGTATTGCTTCGACCCGATAGTAAAAGTCCAAAGCCCGCTCGGATACGTAGGAATATTTGCGGTATATACATCAGTATGAGTAAATATTTCCTTTACGTCGTTATATACGGTATGAAGCAGGTCCGCGTGAAACCACGGATTGTCTGTCTGGGCGACAAAGAGCCCGTCCTCCTTTAACGCCCGGTGAATGCCTTCGTAAAAGCCTTTTTCAAAAAGCTTCACCGCCGGGCCGACCGGCTCCGTGGAGTCCACCATAATTACGTCATACGCGGCGTCACTTTCCGCGATATGCATAAACCCATCAGCCACCTGCACGTCCACCCGCGGATCATCAAGCGCCCCGGCGATGGAAGGCAGGTATTTTTTTGAATACTTCACCACCTGGCCGTCGATTTCTACAAGCGTGGCTGCCTCAACTGAAGGATGCTTCAGCACTTCCCGGATAACGCCTCCGTCACCGCCGCCGACCACCAGCACATGCTTCGGTTCGGGATGAGCTGCAAGCGGTACGTGGGCCATCATTTCATGATAGACGAACTCGTCCTTTTCTGTTGTCATCACCATACCATCAAGCAGCAGCATATTCCCAAACTCCGCTGTTTCCACTACGTCAAGCTGCTGAAAATCGGTCTGCTCGGAATGCAGCGTTTTCGTAACACGGGCCGTAATGCCAAAATGCTCCGTTTGTTTTTCTGTAAACCACGTTTCCATAGCCGTTCCTCCTCTTTTCACATACGAAACGTGCGGGAAATATCCCCGCACGTCCTGTTTTTTATTGCTCCGCTGCTCCGCGGAAGGCCTCATACAGCTCTTCTGTCGAATTGTCCCACATGTTCCGGTTAAATGCTTTTAAATATTCCTGCAGAATGTAGCGGGAATGCTCATCCATGTGCGCAATTGCGATGCGCCCTTTAATGGCTTTATCCAAGTTGTTCACATGCTCCGGCATACTTTTGTACGCACGGCGGGCTTTTTTGTCCACGAGCATTTCGCAGGCACCGAGACCGGCGTAAAACGGGCCGTTTTCACCCTGCTCCGTCGATACCCATACGAGCCAGTACAGCTTGCCATCCGGCACGCTGCTTTTATCCGGGCCGAACTTCACCCGTTTTTCCGGTTCGGATCTGGCGTGCAGTGCCCCCATGTCAATAAAAGCTGCGTCTTCGGCCGGGTCGATGAAAACGGGGGTCACATTGTCGAGACTGAGGGCGCCGGCGTTAAAGCCGCCGTCCCCTTTCGTAGCGTCCCCGCTTAGAATATTAAACTGGCTGCCGCGTTTCTTTTCAGCGCCTTTATTATTGTCTTTACTGAATTCACTCATTCGTAAAAAGCTCCTCCTTTAATTGTTCCTTACCCTTATCGTACCTGTTTTCTTACTGATTCTGCAACGATTCGATATATTCCCAGCCTTCCTCGAATTCCTCCGGGCGGTAATTCTGGCTTTTTTTCAGCTCGGCCACCCGGGCTTCCACCGCTTCTTTGGACAGGTGATCAAAATAAAGCATGGTGGATACAAGCTCTAAAAAACGGGCGCTCTGGCTGTTCAGACTTTGAAGCACAGGCTTTGCACGCTCAGATGGCCAGTCGAGCGGGAATTTCTCCAAAAACGAAGTTCCATCTTCCGAAAGCTCATACCGGTACTGATAGTAGCCGGATTTTGTTTCTTTACACTCGGTGATAAGGCCGAGACCACACAGTTCTTCGAGCCGGAGCGTCAATTCCTCTGAATAAGGGCCGTACATACGAAATGTGTATTTTTCCTGAAATGGAAGGTTCAGCTTTTTTCCAATATATACGATTTTCTGCAGTTTTTTTCGTCCAATAACTTCTTTTGTATCCTCAAGCAGGGCCATAATCTTAGCGTGATCCGGTAGCATAATGCCGCGCCCCCTCCCTTTCTGCTGCTTTCTTTATGTATCTTCCGGCTTCACCGGAAGGACGGCGGAATCACCGTTCTACTTTCCCTAATTTTAAATGAAGTATGTCCTTAATCTGCTGCTTCGTGTCTTCCTGCCCGGGCTCTTCAAGAATCTCTGATGGGTAATATAATTTATGGTCGGTCCGCTTTTTACCCGAAATCGCCTCTACCACATCCGACTCTCTCGACAATTCACGAAGACGGCGGTCCGGCATCAAAAGATGAATAGGCACCCGGTCCTCTTCCTCGCCGGGCCGGTAAAAATCATACGGCAGATCCGACGAAGAATCGACGACCAGGTAATACGCAGGATCCACACCGAGATCTGCAAACAGCTGCTGCAGACGAAGCCATTCATTCATCATAAAGTGCTGGTCAAATTCCACATATTTAAACAGCCGCCTGTTCATAAAGCGCCGGCACAAATCCTGAAGTATCGCATCTTCTTCCTTCTGCCACATCAAAAAATAATACATAACGACCGACTCGTCGAGGTCCAGATAATCCTCGAGCATAATGGCGCCGCGGAAAAAGCTTTCAAAATGGTCCGGGGGATATTTAAACGGATAGCCCTCGTTTTTAAGGTCTTTGACGCGCTGCAGAATTTTTGTCAGTATCACTTCCGCGCTCCGCGTTACCGGATGAAAATACACCTGCCAGTACATCTGGTACCGGCTCATAATGTAGTCCTCGACCGCATGCATCCCGGTTGCCTTAATAACCACCTGGTCTTCTGTCGGCCTCATAACACGGAGTATACGCTCCATATCAAAATGACCGTAGCTGACCCCGGTGTAGAAGGCGTCCCGCTGCAGATAATCCATCCGGTCCGCATCAATCTGGCTGCTGATCATGCTGACAATCAGTTTATTCGGATGGGTTTTTTCTATCACGTCTGCGACCTGCTGGGGAAAATCCCCGCCCATCCGCCGGAGAACGGTATTCACTTCTGTATCACCCAGAATAATATGGCGCGTCCATTCTTCATGGTCTGTATTAAACACCTTTTCAAACGAGTGGGAAAACGGGCCGTGGCCGATATCATGGAGAAGCGCCGCACTCAGGCAAAGCAGCCCCTCGTCCCCATTCCAGTGTGGACGGCCTTCAAATACCTCGATAATCCTGCGCATGATTTCATACACGCCCAGGGAATGGTTAAAGCGGGTATGCTCCGCTCCGTGAAACGTCAGAAACGTCGTTCCAAGCTGGCGGACACGGCGCAGCCGCTGAAATTCTTTTGTCCCCACCAGATCCCATATAAGTTCATCGCTGATATGAATATAGCGGTGGACCGGATCCTTAAATACTTTTTCTTCTGGAAGCTTCTTATTCCCAACCGGCATGGTCATTGCGTTCCTTTCCGTCTCTGTTTCAGCGGGCCCGCTGATCGTATATTCCAATACTATTATTATAGCAATTTCTTTCCTGGCTTAGCAAAAAAGCAGCCATAAAAAATACCGGCAGCATATGCCGCCGGTACCTATTTAAGATCATTACTTTCCAATATGCTCTATCTCTTCGCCCCGTTTTCGTTTTTCCGAACGGTCGATGACGAACGCACAAGCGGCGTCGCCTGTCACGTTCAGGGAAGTCCGGAGCATATCCAGCAGACGGTCGACACCAATAATCAGGGCGATGCCCTCCACCGGCAGTCCGACCTGGGTCAGCACGAGCGAAAGCATGATCAGACCAACGCCTGGAACACCGGCAGTCCCGATACTGGCCAGAGTCGCCGTCAGAATAATAACAATCACCTGAGTAAACGAAAGATCGATGCTGTACGCCTGCGCGATAAATACTGCCGCCACAGACTGCATGATGCCCGTACCATCCATATTAATCGTTGAACCGAGCGGCTGGACGAAGCTTGATACCGGCTTGCTTACCTTCAGCCGCTCCTGGGCCATTCTCATCGAAATCGGCAGCGTACCACTTGAACTCGATAAACTAAAGGCCACGGCCATCGCCGGGAAGAATTCTTTAAAGAAGGTGAGCGGGTTGCCCTTCCCGAGTAAAGAAATCGCAAGAGTATATACAATAGCTGCCTGCAGCACAAGAGCCAGAATAACTGCTAACGCGTACATTAAAATGGACTGAAGGCCATCCAGTCCCGCTTCCCCAATAGCAGAAGCGATCAACGCAAACGCGCCGAACGGAGCTGTGTACATTACAATCGTAACCAAAAACATGAGAATATCGTTCAACTGCTCAAAAAACTTTTTCACCATCGATACTTTCTCTCCAAGCATGGCAAGAGAAATACCAATGAAGATACCAAAGGCAATAATCTGGAGCATGTTAGCCTCTGCCATCGCCTGTACCGGGTTGTCCGGAATAATTCCAAGCAGGGTATCTGTAATGGAAGGCGCTTCTTCTGCTTCGTAGCTGGCGTTTTGAATATCAAAATCCCCGCCGGCTCCCGGCTGAAGCACGTAAGCAACAATAACGCCAATGGTGAGAGCCATCGCGGTCGTAACAAGATAAAATGCAATCGTCTTGCCCCCGATCCGTCCGAGATCCCTTGGGTTTAAAGCTGCAGCCCCAAGTGTAATGGAAACGAACACAATCGGTACGACGAGCATTGTAATTAAATTAAGGAAAATTTCGCCGACAGGATATAGCACGTATGTATCCAGCGGATTGTAGACGCTGTCCGGGCCAAAGCTCAAAATAATACCGGCAATCACACCTGCAACAAGCGCAATTAAAATCCAGACCGTCAATTTCTTGTTCATGTTAAGGTCCCCCTTTTCAAATATAAATATTATGAATATTCTCTCTATGTTGTTTTTCGGGCCCCTCCACTAAAAAACTCTCTCAGGCAGATACCGTAATTATACTGTTCATGACCCTGTTTGGAAAGGAAAAATCCTGGTTTCTTCTATTATTTAGCAGCCTGCAATATCTCACATGGAAACAGCAGTGTTATAATAAAACCGGTCAAATTGAAAATGAATAGAATCGGGGTACATAAAAATGGAAATGAAAGATATTTTTACGGATAAAAAATGGCGGTGGATCGATCATTCAGTAACTGGAATTAATATGGATCCATTGCAATCTTTTGCCTTTGATGATAATTTTTGTGTGAGTCTTGGGGAGGGTTCCTCCCCTTCTGTTATGCGTGCCTGGGTCCATGCCCCCACCGTTGTCCTGGGTATCCAGGACACCCGGCTGCCGGCTGCAGCCGACGGGCTTGAATATCTGCGGGCTCAGGGGTACGAAGTTATTGTACGTAATTCCGGCGGCCTTGCTGTGGTGCTTGATGAAGGAATTTATAATCTGTCCCTCATTTTCAAAGAAGAACGCGGCACATCCATTCATGCCGGCTATGAATGGATGTGGTCATTTATGCAGGAGGTTTTTGGCGACAGTCCGGGGTACATTGATGCTTACGAAATCGTCGGCTCCTACTGTCCGGGCTCCTACGATTTAAGCATCGATGGGAAAAAATTTGCCGGAATTTCGCAGCGCCGTATTAGAGGGGGCGCAGCGGTGCAGATTTATCTGGCCGTCACCCGGAGCGGCGCTGCCCGCGCAGAAGTTTTGCGGGAATTCTACGAGTGTGCCACTGATGACGAAACAGAAACAAAGATCACCTGGCCGGCCGTTGTTCCTTCTGTCATGACTTCTCTCGAAGAGCTGTATGGCACCGCTTTTTCCATTCAGGATATCAACCGGCGGATCCAGCACACAGCAGAGCGCCTGGGTGCTTCTGTATACGATGATCAGCTTACAGAGGACGAGCAGTCCCGTTTTGCGCATTTTTACGACCGGGTGCTTGCAAGAAACAAAAAAGCGACCCAGCCACGCTCATAGGAAAACCTTAAACAGCCAAAAACACGTATTGTTTGCGGCTGTTTTCTTATGATTTTCCTAAATGGAAATGTTTGGGACGATCCCAAACGTGGAAGAACCTCTTCAGGACAAAAAATTAAAGGTGGGTATATGATGTCTAACGGTTTAAGCAAGGGCTGGATATACTTTTTTGGAGCCCTTGGCGGCCTATTGTACGGTTATGAAACCGGTGTTATATCCGGCGCTCTCATTTTCATTAATCAGGACATTCCTCTTTCGGACTTCCTGCAGGGTGTCGTCGTCAGCTCGCTGCTCGCAGGGGCTATTGTTGGTGCCGGCCTGAGCGGCTATGTATCGGATAAGTTCGGACGAAGACGGGTCGTATTTGTAATTGCTCTCGTCTACTTAATCGGCTCTTTGATTCTTGCATTTTCTCCAAACGCAGCTGTACTTATTACCGGCCGTATTATTCTCGGCTTTGCAGTCGGGGGGTCAACTGCGCTCGTTCCGGTGTACTTATCGGAAATGGCTCCGACAAGTCAGCGCGGCGCTCTTTCGTCTTTAAATCAGCTCATGGTTACTCTCGGTATTTTACTAGCCTACATCATCAACTACGCCTTCACTCCAATTGAAGGATGGCGTTGGATGGTCGGACTAGCAGCCGTGCCGGCGATTCTGCTTATGATAGGCGTAATCTTTATGCCGGAAAGCCCGCGTTGGCTGATCAAAAGAAACCGTGAACAGGAAGCCCGGAATATCATGGGCTTAACACGCGACCAGTCAGAAATCGAAGATGAAATGAAACAGATGAAGGAAATTGAAAACATTGAAGAAGGCACCGGCGATCTCCTGAAGGCAAAATGGCTGCGCCCAATGCTGGTAGTCGGCTGTCTGCTCGCTGCCTTTCAGCAGCTGATTGGTATTAACTCCGTTATTTATTATGCGCCAACCATATTTACGGAGGCAGGGCTCGGTAATGCCGCTTCAATTCTTGGAACAGTTGGTATCGGTACAGTAAACGTGTTAATGACTCTCGTCGCGATCGCAACGATCGATAAGCTGGGACGGAAAAAGCTGCTTTTGGCTGGAAATATAGGTATGGTCAGCAGTCTCGCAGCGCTATCGATTATTCTGTTCAGTGTAGAGCTCACCACTACCATTGCCTGGCTGATCGTGGTCTTTCTTGGCGTATTTATTATGTTTTTCTCCGCCACGTGGGGCCCCGTTGTATGGGTGATGCTTCCAGAGCTCTTCCCAATGAAAGCCCGCGGTGCAGCTACTGGTATTACAACGCTCGTACTGTCTCTGGCAAACTTAATTGTTTCCTTAACGTTCCCTATTCTATTAGGCTCTATAGGGATCAATTGGGTTTTCGTTATCTTCGCCTTCATGGGCGTTCTTGCCTTTTTATTCGTACTGCGGTTTATTCCGGAAACCAAAGGACGCAGTCTCGAGGATATCGAAAAAGATCTTCGCGGAGGATTATCCTCCAAATCATAAAAGCTTTTTTAGACGGGCGCTTGCAGGAGCGTCCGTCTTTTTTCCGGTTTTAATTATCCGGGACAAGGAAATACGTATCATACATGCTTATTTCTGAAGGAGGAAAATAATGAGCGAGGAAACGAACGAAGAGCTGTATAATCCAATGGCGGACAAGTATCTGCCGATGACCTCGGTGAAAAGCGGCAAGGAGCATACGGTAGCACGGGGAGTACACGCTTATACAAATAAAATCGTCAATCTCTGTACTATCGAGCAGCATGATAATAACAACAACTGGGTGCTAGTGGATACTGGCATGCCTAAATCCTCGGATAAAGTGATTCAGGCTGTCGAGGATTTATACGGAACAAACAATAAACCAAATGCAATCATACTCACGCACGGTCATTTTGACCATATAGGTACAGTGGTGGAGCTCGTAAAAAAATGGAACGTCCCTGTCTATGCGCACCCCGAGGAAATGCCTTTCCTGACCGGAAAGAAAGCCTATCCAAAGGCGGACAGCTCTGTAGACCGCGGCCTTGTTGCGAAGATGTCGCCACGGTTTCCAAACGAGCCGGTCAACCTGGGAGATTTCGTGCAGCCGCTTCCGTCCGACGGTTCTGTTCCTGAATTGAGCGAATGGAAATGGCTGCACACACCGGGACACACACCGGGGCACATCTCGCTGTTTCGTGAAGACGACCGGACGCTCATCGCCGGTGATGCTTTTGTTACTGTAAAACAGGAGTCCCTCTCCCGTGTTACGACGCAAAAGCTCGAAATCCACGGTCCTCCGAAATATTTAACAATGGACTGGGTGGCCGCTAAAAGCTCCGTTGAAAAACTAAACAAACTCGAGCCAGCTGCTGCAATCACCGGCCACGGTATGCCGGTTCGCGGCAGCACATTGCGGGATGGGCTGCAAAAGCTTGCAGACGATTTTGATACCATAGCCGTACCGGAAACGCAGACGCACGATACGCGGCAGTAACAAAAAAGGACCTTTCGGAGCTTTTATCCGAAAGGCCTTTTTCATTTATGATTTTTTATTTGCTACTGCTTCTCGTTCGGTGATAGCCTGCTTGGCCGTAATAAGGGAAAGCTTATACACATCGTCTACGCTGCACCCTCTTGAGAGATCATTCACCGGCTTGTTCAGGCCCTGGAGAATCGGGCCGATGGCATCGTAGCCGCCGAGACGCTGGGCGATCTTATAGCCGAGGTTGCCGGACTCAAGACTTGGGAAAATAAATATATTCGCCTCGCCGCGAAGCGGTGAATCCGGGGCTTTCTTCTGTGCTACCGCCGGCACAAACGCAGCATCAAACTGGAACTCCCCGTCAATAACAAGATCCGGACGGGTCTGTTGAGCAGTTCTTGTCGCTTCGGATACCTTCTGCGTTTCCATGGAAGCGGCCGAGCCTTTTGTAGAAAAGCTGAGCATCGCTACTTTTGGATCGATATCGAATGATTTTGCCGTTTCTGCGGTCGAAATAGCAATTTCCGCCAGCTCTTCAGCGCTTGGAGATATATTAATGGCACAATCCGCAAACACGAATTTATGATCCTCTTTCACCATAATAAAAACGCCGGACGTTTTTTGAATACCCGGTTTTGTTTTAATAATTTGAAGCGCCGGTCGCACGGTATCACCGGTAGAGTGAGCTGCCCCGCTGACGAGCCCGTCTGCAAAATCCATATATACAAGCATTGTACCGAAATAATTAACGTCCGTGAGCTTTTCTTTTGCAGTCCGCTCTGTTTCTTTGCCTTTCCGGCGGGAAACAAAAGCGGCTACAAGCTCGTCCATTTTTTCATACGTTTTCGGGTTGAAGATAGTAACGTTCTCGAGGGAGACGCCTAAATTCTGTGCCCTGGCTTCTATCTCCTGCTCGTCTCCAATAAGAATAGGGGTAAGCACATTTTCTTCCCCGAGACGTGAGGCTGCCTGGACGACGCGGTCATCGTCTCCTTCCGGCAGTACGATGGAAGGATGTTCTTTTTTCACCTGATCATAGATGGATGCGAAAAGATCGCTCAACAAAATTCCTCCTCAAAATATTGTAAACAAGTGTATATGGTGTTGGTTCTATTATAGTAGTTCTCCTGCTAATTGGCGAAGCTCCTGCAGAGGAGCATTCGTTATTCATTGTGAAAATACCTGCACAGTTTTCATACATTAGCATACTCCTTCTATCACGAAAAATAAACCGGGACGAATAAATTCAATGATTTGTAAATTTTTACACTTTTGCCCCCCTCTTAATTCCTGATGCAGAAGGGATGATCGTTTTTCAAAGATCATGATGCACGTGTCACAAATTGCTCAATCATATTCGTTTTGGACACTCTCGTACTGTGGTATAGTGGGCAACGGAAGGTTTAGATGAAGGAGGAATCAGGATGAGCGAAGCTTCTCAAACACTCGACGGCTGGTATTGCCTGCATGACTTCCGCCACTTTAACTGGCATGCATGGAAGCAGGTGCCAAGCGAAGAGCGTGACCAGATGGTTAACGAGTTTCATCGTATGGTTGAAGGCTTTCAGCAGGTGGAAGAGGCTGAACAGGGCAGTCATGCTTTATACACGATTGTCGGCCAAAAAGCCGATTTTGTTATTATGGTGCTCCGTGAAACCATGAAAGAGATTCACGATATTGAGCTCGCTTTCGATAAATCGGGACTCGCTGCTTACACGACTCCTGCCTATTCATACGTTTCCATCGTAGAGCTCGGAAACTACATGCCCCCGGAAGACGGAAGCGATCCTCTCGATAATGCATGGATCCGCGGCCGCATTTACCCTGTACTTCCGAAATGGGAGCATTTCTGCTTCTATCCGATGGATAAAAAGCGGGAGGGCGAAGACAACTGGTATTCGCTTCCGATCGATAAACGCCGCGAATTAATGAAAGCACACGGCATGACCGGCCGCCAGTATGCCGGAAAAGTAAAACAGATTATTACCGGATCCACCGGTCTTGATGACTGGGAATGGGGAGTCACTTTATTTGCCCATGACGCCCTGCAGTTTAAAAAGCTTGTATACGAAATGCGTTTTGACGAAGTCTCTGCCCGCTACGGCGATTTTGGAGCCTTTTATGTCGGAAACATTCTCGAACCGGAAAAAATTCAGGCATATTTTTCTGTATAATAGAACGAACCGCCAGAGTGAGCATACACTTTGGCGGTTTTTTCTTTGAGCATAAGGCAGAAGCCGTATATTTCCCAGGAAATACTTTCGTTCTCAGCTGCGGATTAAAAATTTTCTCAAGCTCTGCTTTCAGTTCTTTCCATTTTTCTTTCTACAATGTCTTCTACGGAATACGTCCGGCCATCCATGTCTTTATAAATAAGATTGTTCCGGTTAAATTCCGTCGGCGAATGGAGCCCGGCTGCCACTGCTAAATTATGCATCCCCTCCCGCATGGAAATAATAAAATTGGTGACGCGGTAGGATTTTTCTTCAATATCCAGAGCCTCCTGCCGCTTCGGATCGGTCGTGGCCACTCCGACCGGGCACTCGTTAGTGTGGCACACCTGCGCCATGATACAGCCGACGCTCACCATGAATCCTCTTGCCACGTGGATCAAATCTGCGCCAAGGGCCAGTGCTGTGACTGCCTTGTTCGGCGTTAACAGCTTCCCGGAGGCAATAATGGTGATTTTGTCCCTGATCCCTGCTTCAAGCAGCGCTTCTTCAAGCATCGGCAGCGCTGAGAAGAGCGGAAGGGCGACACTGTCAGCCATTTCTTTGTAGGAGGCTCCCGTGCCGCCCTCGCTGCCGTCCAGCGTGATAAAGTCGGGAAGGATCTCCGAGGTCTTCAGCTCTTCCGCCAGCTTGGAGGCGTGCTGTCGTGAGCCAAGAGTAATTTTAATGCCGACGGGCTTGTCACTCAGCTGCCGCAGTTCTTCAAGAAAAGACATCAGCTTTTCGGTTGTTTCAATATCTTTAAACCGATTCGGGCTGTCTATCGTTTTCCATGGCTCCACGTTCCGGACAGCGGCAATTTTTCGGTGACTTTAGCCCCGTCCACGTGTCCGCCCCGCTGCTTTGCTCCCTGAGCCAGCTTGATTTCTACAGCCTTTACCTCATCGTAAGCTGCCTGTTCCTGAAACAGCTGCCGGTTAAAGCTGCCGGCACGGTCTCTTGCACCGAACAACCCTGGGCCGATCTGCCACATGATGTCCGCTCCACCCTTCAGATGGTAGTCTGACAGCCCGCCTTCCCCGGTATTCATCCAGGAGCCGGCGGCCCGGGCATTTCCTATGGACAATGCTTCAATCGCCCGGTCTCCGAGCGAACCGTAGCTCATGCCTGACTGGCCGATGAGCCCCTTAACATGAAATGGATACTTGACCCCGCTATGCTTTCCAAGCGTAAGAATGTCCTGCTCATCGAGCAGAAACGGATCGAACGATTCCTCCACCCGGTGCTCCTGCCTTGTAAAAAGCCGTTCGTTATCAATTTCGTATATCTTGGACGGTACTGCTTCTGCCTTCCGGTCCCGGCGCAGATCCTCTTCAAGCGTAGGATACATGTCGTTTACGATATAATAGCCATTCGTGTTAAAGTCCTCTTTCGACCCGTAACCAAGCATGCGTGTTTTGTATTTACCGGCTTGTACCGTAGAAATGAACTGCTCTCTTGAAAATGGCTTTCCCTCAAGATCGTTGTTAAATAAATACTGGCGAAACTCCGGACCTGTTTTTTCAATCAAATAACGCATCCTCCCGAGAACCGGGAAGTTTTTTAAAATAGCATGCTGCCTCTGCCGGCGGTCCTTAACGTACATCCAAAGCACCAGGCCTGCCGGCACTAGAACGATAAAAGCAATTAACAGCCCCAAAAGAACAATAATAGCTGTTTCCATCTCCAAACGCCCTCCTTTCATTTCCTCTCACCTTTTTCAGGCAATCGTTCCACGTTCATTTGAAAACTGCAGGTATTCTTCATTATCTATGATTTTTTTCAGCGTTCCTACTGTCATCCGGACTTCTTCATACGTATTGTACAACGCTACCGGTGCAATCCGGATGTAGGACGGTGCCCGAAAATCAGGTACGATGCCCTCAGCTTTCAATGCCTTGCAGATGCCGGCGGCGTATTCATGTTTAAAAAGCACATGTCCGCCTCTCAAAGCGGGATCCCGTGGGCTTACCACCTTCAGGCCGCTGCCAATACCGGAGTCAACCAGATCGATCATATAACCGGTTAACTGCAGGGACTTTTCCCGGATTCGCTCGATTCCTGCTTCTCTAAACATTTCCAGAGAGCCGATCAGCGGGGCCATACTCAGCACATGCGGGGTACCAATTTCGTAGGCTCCGGCTGATTCTTCCGGCTCAAGGGTATGCTTCATATCAAACTGCACAGCTTTTTTTGAACTGAACCAGCCTGCAAGACCCGGCGACTCCCCAAAATGTTTTTCATGAACGTACAGTCCTGCAACAGCTCCCGGCCCTCCGTTCTAATGCTTATAATTGCACCAAACGGCAAAATTGACACCCCATGCGTGAAGCTCATGCGGTATTGACCCCACCGAGTGACAAAGATCAAGGCCGACCAGAATACCGCGGGCATGGGCTTCTTTAGTTAACCGCTCCATATCAAGCACCTGGCCGCTCCGGTACAATACGCCCGGAAGAAACAATAGAGCGGTATCGTCATTCATCCTATCAATAATCTCATCTTCATCAAGCATCCCGTCCCGGCTCGGCGCCTGAACCAGCGCTTCTTCCCCCAGACCGCGCAAATGGAGCTGGCTTTTTAATGCGTAAATATCGGTGGGAAAAGCCGCATCATCCGCGAGTATTTTGTACCGTTTGGCGGTAGGCTGGTAAAAGGTAGCAAGCATCTGATGAATATTTACGGTCGTCGAACCGGTAACAATCACCTCCGCCTCTTTTGCCCCGAGCAGCGGAGCCGAAGCTTGTGCCAGCTTTTCCGACAGGTAATACCAGGGATGGCTTCCGTTTGTCCATCCCTCAATGCCCAGGTGCTTCCACATGTCCATGATTTCCTGTACGCTTTTTCTGCCCGCTCCGACAGCAGTCCGAGCGAGTTTCCATCCAAATAAATCGTCTCACCCATATAGAATTCCCGGCGGTATTTCCGTAGTTCATCATTGTCGTCCAGTTTTTCCGCATAAGCCTTTGTATGTAAGCTTTCTATATTCATAGAACCCCTTCTTTTTGTATAAATATTATTTTTAGCTTCCATTTTATATATGATTCCCCCGGCAGGTGAAACATTAACTGCTCTTTGCACCATACTAACAGAAATATTTTGCATCTCTCTTTGGCACAGGCACTAGGTTGCTATTTTTACAGTTACAGCTTATAATCATTCTCGGACTATAAGTGTATACGCCGTCGCTGCCTTTCCGGCAGCGATGATTTTTATATGAAGACGTATCAACCGGGAAAGGAGGAACTGTATGACCTGGGATATGCTGACAGTGATAGGCACCATCGCGTTTTCCATCAGCGGAGCAGTTGTCGCTATGGAGGAGGACCTTGATATATTTGGGGTGTTGTTTTTAGGATTTATCACAGCGTTTGGAGGAGGAGCGATTCGAAACATTCTGATCGGGGTTCCCGTGTCGGAGCTTTGGAGCCAGGGGCTGTTTTTCCAGGTTTCCTTTTTTTCTATTCTGCTGTTTGTATTGTTTCCAAATATTTTAATGAAGCACTGGCACAGCTGGGGGGCGTTTTTTGATGCCATCGGCCTTGCTTCTTTTGCAATGCAGGGGGCCCTCTTTGCAGTGGAAATGGGGCATCCGCTCAGCGCTGTCATCGTGGCAGCGGTACTCACAGGCAGCGGCGGCGGACTGATCCGTGACGTGCTCGCCAACCGAAAACCGATGGTGCTTCACTCCGAGGTCTACGCCCTGTGGGCACTGGTCGGCGGCTTATTTATCGGTATGGGCTGGGTTACCGGCGGCTTCGGCCTGTTCCTTCTGTTCATTCTGCTCGTTTCCGGCCGTGTATGCTCCTACCGCTTTCAATGGAAGCTTCCCCACCGGACGATTCCCTCCATGTAAATTTCTCCCGCCAGTCTCCGGCGGGTTTTTTTATGTTCAACATACCGTAAAAATGAAGCCTTCGTAAAATTATAAAAAAAGACTGCTCTTCGATGAGCAGCCTTCAAAGCTTCGTCCTATACTGTTTTTCTACCTCTTTTCTTTCCGTAAATGCTTGTGGCAAGCTCAGGTGCTTTCTGGAACAAATATACTCCGACGAGAGCCGAAAGAAGAATAAAAATACTGCTGAAGGTCCGCAGCGTGCCTGTAGCAAGTGCCGCAATAATGATGGAGAATTCCCCGCGCTGGGTCAAAGATAAGCCTGCGCGCAGAGCTACCTTGGATGACAGGCCGTACAGCTTCCCACCTGCAAATCCGACAATTATTTTCGCAGCCACTGACCAGAAAAGCAGCACGAGAAGCATCGGGATCATCGGCACCCCTTCTCCGACCTCAATCGTAGTGCCGAAATAAACAAAAAACATTGGGAGCAGCAGATCCCGGAAGCGCACGACCAGGCCTTCGAGCACGTCGCTCCGTTTCACTTCAGCCAGAATAATTCCAGCCAGAAAAGCTCCCAGCACCTCGGATAAATTCAGGTACAAAGCAATACCGCCGTACGTAAGCGCAATACCAAAAACGAAGAGGAGAAAAAAATCCTCATCCATATAGCGGTCCACAAGTGAACGCAATTTTCGGAAAACAAATATTCCGAGCAGGACTGCTCCTGCGACCAATATAATAATTTGAACGAACGTCCATCCGAGCGTGCCTACAGTAACTCCACTGCCTACGGTCATGCTGACAAGCACCGCCACGAGGACCGGGGCAAATAAATCCTCAAAAATGAGGAGCCCGAGTATAAATTCAGACTCGGGGTTTGCCATCCGTTTAGAGTTTTCAAGCATTTTAGCTGTGATCGAAGAGCTTGTCGCGTAGGTGACCCCGCCTATGATTAAGGCCTCGAGCCATCCAAGCCCAAACGCCAGCGTAATACCTGCGGTAACCCCGAAGCTGAGTACAATATCCAACATCCCGGCCCGGAAAACCTTTGTTGCGACATGCATGAGCTGCCGGACCGGAAACTCCATCCCCAGCATAAAAAACAGCAGGACAATACCAATTTCACCCGCAAAATACAGCAGGTGAGAATCTGCCAGCCAGCTGCTGACGACAATTCCGATTAATAGATAGATGATGACATCGGGGAACCGCATTTTAAAAGACATCCAACCCCCAATAAAAAGTACGAGCAGCATCAATCCCGCAGCAAGCAGATCAGGCATTTCCGGCATAAGAATTATCCTTTCGCCTTACAAACTTCTTCAAAGCGCCCAATAATATCTTTTTTTCCGACAACGAGCAGAGTGTCCCCGGCCTGAATGATAAAATCATCCTCCGGCTTCGGAAGAATATCGTTATCCCTCATGATGCCGACAATAGAAACTCCTTCCGGTATTGATGTCTGGGCTTCTTCCACTGAACGCACATCCATCTTAGAGCCTTTTTTCACCTTGATCCAGTCGACAAGCATTTTCTTTCTTAACAGGCGAAAACGCTCAAAGCTTTCTTCGTCTACCGGTTCATCGTGAATCCCAAGCAGACGGGCACCCAGCTCCTTCGCTTCATCAGATGTGAATATGGTTGAAAAAAGCGCTTCGTCGTCTTCTTCGTCTTCCACAAAATAAATTTCTCTCTTGCCGCTATGGTGTACGATCATGACCGTGGTAATACCGTCGCGGTTTTCAAACGCTACCCGTTTTCCTACCCCCGGCAGGTCATGTTCTCTGATTCTCATTTGTCATTCCTCCTGTGAGTCTTTTCGTTACCCGTCAAAACGGTGCATCCAGCTATTAAACGCCTCCACGAACTTTTTTGCGTGCTGCGTGATTTTTTCATCCTCAAGCGTATCCAGCTCTTTATTCATTTTTCCTGTCACTCCCGCCACCAGCATTTTCGGCCCCGGCATTACATAGGCCTCAGCAGCTGTAAGCGTCTGCCGGACCTGATACTGGGATAAAGCTGTGCCGCCGCTCCCGGGAGTTGCTCCGGCAATCGCAAAAGCACGGTGGGTCAGAGCGGAGTGCGCAGGCGGACTGGACGCCCAGTCCAGGGCATTTTTTACAACACCGGGCATTCCGTTATTGTATTCGGGGGTTACGATAATGACCCCGTCCGCACGCATCATTGCGCGTTTTAATTCTACCACGGCTTCGGGGGTTCCTGCTTCTTCCACATCGGCATGATAAAGCGGAATGTGATGCAAAAATGCTTCTTCAACCTCCCAGTGCTCCGGAAACTCTGCTTTCATTAAATCCAGCAGCTTCCGGTTATAGGATTCCTTCCGCAGACTCCCACATATCACTGTTACATTCATCTGTTCCTCTGTCATAAGGTTCACCGCCTTTACCTTCATCCTCTAGCCTCATTATACATTTTTTCTGCTCTTTTACCCTAGCAATCACACTTTTTTCTAAAAGTATTGAATCGTGCTTTGACTTCTATATATATTTATATTAGCATATGCTTATATAATAAATTCAGCAATTGCCTGATTAAATTAGTAAGAAACGGATGCCGCATCGTTTTCGGCCCGGCCTGGAGGTATGTATGAACACCCTGCTCGCAGTTGTTATTTTTCTTATCACGCTCGTATTGGTTATTTGGCAGCCGAAAAACTTAAATATTGGCTGGTCTGCCTGCGGAGGCGCTATTATCGCTCTTATCGCAGGCGTTGTCAGTTTTGGAGACGTCGAAACCGTTATTGGAATTGTATGGAATGCCACACTCGCCTTTGTTGCTATTATCATTATCAGTCTGATTCTCGACAGAATTGGATTTTTTGAATGGGCTGCTCTGCACATGGCAAAAATCGCCGGAGGAAGCGGCCTTCGGATGTTTATTTACATAATTCTGCTCGGAGCCGTCGTTGCTGCGCTTTTTGCCAATGACGGTGCTGCCCTTATACTGACGCCTATCGTTCTTGCGATGGTGAGAGCGCTTGAATTTAAGGAACGTATGATTCTCCCATTCATTATGGCCAGTGGTTTTATCGCAGACACCGCTTCCCTGCCCCTGATTATCAGTAATCTAGTAAACATCGTTTCTGCCGACTTTTTCGGCATCGGCTTCGTTGAATACGCGACCCGGATGATAATTCCAAACTTTTTCTCTATCGGGGCGAGTCTTCTTGTCCTCTACCTTTTTTTCCGCAAGGATCTTCCCGGGCGGTATGACGTCACAAAAGTAAAAAATCCAAAGGACGCGATCCAGGACATAAAAATGTTCCAGCTTTCATGGGTGGTGCTTGCGGTGCTGCTCGTCGGGTACTTTGTCAGCGAATTCGTAGCAGTTCCCGTCTCCGTCATAGCCGGTATCGTGGCGTTATTCTTCCTGCTGATGGCCCGCCGCAGTCCAACTGTTGAAACAGGCAAAGTATTAAAGGGAGCGCCGTGGGATATCGTTTTCTTTTCAGTGGGAATGTATGTCGTCGTTTACGGCCTTCAGAACGCCGGGCTTACCGAACAGCTCGCAGTTGTGATACAGGCAGCTGCTGATGAGGGTTTATTTGTCGGAACACTTTCGATGGGCTTCATCGCCGCTCTCTTATCTTCTGTCATGAATAACATGCCAACAGTGATGATTGATGCTTTGGCTATTTCAGAAACAGCTACTTCGGGAGCTGTACGTGAAGGGCTTATTTACGCCAATGTGATCGGCAGCGATCTCGGGCCGAAAATCACACCGATCGGCTCACTCGCTACCCTGCTTTGGCTTCATGTGCTGCGTCAGTTCGGCTTTCATATTTCCTGGGCTTATTACTTTAAAGTCGGTATCATTCTGACCATTCCAACGCTGTTTATTACTCTTATCGGCCTGTATGTATGGCTGTTAATCATTGGCGGCTGACCGCCAGGCAACAGGCATTTCCCGGGAAATATAAAGCCTTCTGCGCCCGGAATCTGAATACCTGCCAGGCTTCCTGAATGAATTAGTTGAATAACAGCAATATTGTTGTTACCCTTGGCAGAGTTGCAAATGATAATTATCCAGCGCCCGGCTCCGGCAGTTTACACTTACGGAGAGCAGGGAATGTATTCAGCAGTTTGCAGTGATAGAAAGAAAGGTATAGATATATTCTATACAGGTTTAAAAATTAAGGAGGCTCACTCTTGGAAATTACAAACGGTGCTAAAGCAGTACTCGAACCGCTGATGGAAGAAAACAACATGGACCACCTTCGCGTGGCAGTCGAAGAAATGGAAGAATCCTCTCAAATCGGTCTTGTTCTTCAGGATCCACAGGAGAGCGATCAGGTGCTAGAAGCAAACGGCATTAAAGTAGCAGTGGACAACCGCGTTACAGACTTAATGCAGGACGTTACGCTCGACACCCAGGAAAATGAAGACGGCGAAACACAGCTTGTCATGGCTGGTCTTCCTGAAGCTGAATAACAAGCGCCCCAAAAACAGTTCTGCTTAAACAGCAGAGCTGTTTTTTTGTTTTCGGAGCCGTTTTTTGTCGCTTTGGGCCGAAATTTCGGCTGGCTTCATTAATTATTTATAACCTGGACCGCTTATATCAGTTATTGACTGCGCTTTCAATGTTGGCACACTCCTTGCATATACGTAGAGTGCATCCTGCAAAATTATAAGGAGGGTTCATTCATGAAAGCAGCAGTAGTTAATGAATTTCATCAAAAACTGGAGATTAAAGATATTCCGGTGCCCGAGCTTGATTACGGAGAAGTGCTTGTCAAAATCCATTCATGCGGTGTCTGTCATACCGATTTGCATGCAGCTCACGGCGACTGGCCGGTTAAACCAAAGCTGCCTCTCGTGCCGGGACACGAGGGTGTAGGTACAGTGGAAAAGGTTGCAGATGGCGTCAAATCCATCAAAATCGGCGATCGCGTCGGCATTCCGTGGCTCTACTCTGCCTGCGGTGAATGCGAATTCTGCCTTTCGGGAAGAGAAACACTCTGCCAGCAGCAACTGAATGCCGGTTATTCTGTTGACGGAGCCTACGCAGAATATTGTAAAGCCCCCGCCCACTATGTGACGAAAATTCCGGACAGCCTGGACTTTGACACAGTGGCTCCACTTTTCTGCGCTGGGGTTACAACGTACAAAGCGCTCAAGGTATCTGAAGCCAAACCGGGTGACTGGGTCGCTATCTTTGGCATCGGCGGACTCGGGCACGTAGCCGTACAGTACGCAAAAGCCATGGCCTTAAATGTTGTAGCTGTCGACATACGGGACGACAAGTTGGAGCTTGCGAAAGAAATGGGAGCAGACATGACAATCAACAGCATGAACGAGGACCCCGGCAAGGTTCTGATGGAGAAATTAAACGGCGTAGAAGCAGCCATCAGTGTGGCTGTCAGCCCGAAAGCGTTTGAACAGGCCTACTCCACTGTTAAACGGGGCGGAAATTTAGTTATTGTGGGGCTTCCTGTCGGCGAGCTTCCGATTCCAATCTTTGATACGGTGTTAAACGCGGTAAACGTAAAAGGCTCTATTGTCGGCACACGTAAAGACCTGCAGGAGTGTCTTGAGCTTGCAGCCAATGGAAAGATCCGCCCGATTATTGAAACAAAGGAATTGGATGATATTAACGACGTATTTGAATCGTTGGAAAAAGGCGATATCAACGGCAGGATTGTACTCAAAATTCAGGACTAGATTCCTGGCAGCTTTACAGAACGCTTACACAAAGCATAACCCGGACGGGCTCCTCTTCCCGCCGGGTTTTGTTTGTTTTTCTGCTGGAATTTATTCATTCAGCCAGTAGCGCAGCTTTCTCGTATTCACTCCGAGCATTTCTGCTGCCTCCCGGCGGTTTCCACGGGTTAGCATTAAAGCGTGGTCAATAATATCCTGAATACTTTTCTTTTCTTCACTCCGTATATCTTCAACGGTGCTTTCAAGCGACAAATATTTTGTCTCTTCGAGCTCCTGCTTTTTCTGTCTGAGCCAGTCCCCTGATACAATTCGGTTCCTGTCAGCAGTTTTTCGGCTTGAGGGCCGCATGTTTAAATGGCGGCGCTCAATCCTTCCGTCTGATTCTGCGGCTGCCCGGATCAGCACGTTTGTAAGCTCCCGGATATTGCCCGGCCAGTGGTGAGCCTGTAGCGCATCCAAAGCTTCCAGACTGATCACTGTGTTTGCCGGTGCTTCTTTGCGGAGAATCGACTGGGCCACCTCAGGAATATCTTCTTTTCGTTCCCTCAGAGGCGGAATAGTCAGCCGGACGACCTCGAGACGGTACAGCAGGTCTTCACGAAATTCCCCTGTCTCTGCAGCAAGATGCAGGTCCTGGTTTGTGGCAGCGATGATACGGGCTTTTGTTTTAATCGGGCGTTCACCGCCCACCCGGTAAAGCTCTCTCGTTTCAAGCACCCGCAACAGCTTCACCTGCGTTGAAAGGGAGGCTTCTCCAATTTCATCAAGCAAGAGCGTCCCTTCCGAGGCCAATTCGAAATACCCCTTCCGTGTTTTATTCGCCCCGGTAAAGGCTCCTGCTTCATGACCGAACAACTCACTTTCGAGCATCTGCTCCGGCAGTGCTCCACAGTTCACACCGAGAAATAAGCGCTTCCCCGGCCCGGCCAGCTCATGAATGAATCGGGCGGCTACTTCTTTTCCTGTACCCGTTTCCCCGTCTATTAAAATTGTTAAAGGCTTGGGCGCAAAGCGCCCAGCCAGTCGCACCACTTCTTTCATTGCTTCGCTTTCTCCGATTATCAAGCCGCTTCTTGCGGCTGCCTGTTCAATTTGTCCTGACGCTTCCGGGTCTGACTGCGGCTGCTTTATTTTCTCTTCAATAATGCTGATATCTTCAAACGGCTTTTCAATATAGTCCTCCGCCCCCAGCTTAACTGCTTCCACAGCTGTATCAATTGTGCTGTATCCTGTCATGACAATACAGCGGCAGGAAGGCTGCGCCTGCTTCAGATCCTCTAGCAGCCTCAACCCATTTGTATCAGGGAGCTTTAAATCAATAAAAGCCAGTTCATACAAATGATTCTGGCTGCGAAGTCGCTCATATTCCTTTCCATCATGGGCAAGATCAATATGATGGCCCTGTTCTACAAGCAGATAACGAAAAAACGTGCCGATATCATAGTCATCGTCAATGACTAATATTTTCATACTCATCTCCTCCTCTATGAACCGGCAGCTTCAATTGAAAGGCACTTCCTTTTCCCTCTTCGCTTAGAAACGTCAGCCGGCCCCCGTTTTTCTCTGCAAGATCTTTACTTACCGACAGACCAAGGCCGGTCCCGTTCTGTTTTCTTTTCGTGGTGAAAAAGGGTTCAAACACTGACGATTTCTGACTCTGGGCGATTCCGCATCCGTTGTCTTCCACCTCAAGCACAACGCTTGAATGCACAACACTGGTTTTAATTTGAATCTTTTTATCTCCCTCTCCGCTTTCCTTTAACGCGTCTTTTGCATTTAAGAGCAGGTTGATAACCACCTGACCGACCTGATGAGGTCCTGCCTGGACAAAAGGCAGTTCAGGCGTATAATGTTTTTCAATCAGGATATTCTCTTTTTCGATCTGAAAGCCAATCAGACTCAGTACATCTTCAACTGCTTCGTTAACGTTACATTCCGTACTTTCTTCTTTTTCCGGCCGGGAGAAAGAAAGCAGGTTTTGCACGATTGTCCGGCAGCGGCGGCCTCCTCTTTCAATTGCCACCGCAAGCTCCTTTGAGGGGCCTTCCTCTGTCAGACTCCGCTGCAGTATCTGGGTATTGCCGATTACCGCGGTCAGCGGACTATTTAATTCGTGCGCCACTCCGGCCGCCATTTCCCCTATCGCCGCGAGCTTCCCGGAATGCTGAAGCTGCGCTTCAGTTTTGATTCTCGCAGTTACATCCTTAATATAAATAAGCAGCCCCTTCATCTCCCCTTCCCCGTCCCGGACTGGATACGTCTGAATATCGCACACACGGCCGTTTTTCAACGTCATTTGGTAGTTTTTCATCGCTTCACCGTGATAGCTTTCTTCAATTGGACAGAACGCTTCCGTATCGTGAAACAACAGATTGTGACAGTGCCGCCCGACCACAGCCTCCGGAGGTTCATTAAAAAAACTGTAGGAGGCCTGGTTGCAGCGGACGATGCGGTGATCGTTATCGGTTAATATCAGAAGATCCGCCACAGCCTGAAAGGTCTCCTCCCATTCCTTTTTCCCCTGATACACCTCCTGATACAGTCTCGCATTCTCCATCATCACGGCAATATGATCCGAAAGCTGCCGGAAGAAGCTGATATCAGACTGGTCACACTCGATCCGTTCAGCCGCGGCAAAGGTAAGAACACCGATGGTAGAGGCTTTTATCCGAAGCGGTATGACACACGCGTAGTGAAAATTTAAATCCGAAAGCGTCTTCTCCTCTACAAATGCATACGTGTCAGCGGGCTCCCATTCGTGAAGAATAACCATATTCTGTTCGATTGCTTTCCAGTATAGTGACTCTTTTTTCGGAAGATGCATACCTACTGCAGAATCCTCAGCATAGAGAGGATAGACACTCTTCAGCGACATGGCTCCATGCTCGATTAACGACAGGCTTACCCGGTCGATCGGATACAGTTCGTAAATGGTTTCAAGAATATGCTGCAGTGCCGTCTCCATTGTCCCTGTAACCTGAAATCCCTTTGCTACTTCGCTCAGAATTTCAAGCTTGCGATTCTTTTTTTCAAGCTCCGCAATCGTTGCTTTCAAGTCTGTATAATAGCTTTTTTTTGAGGCACGGACCCCGGTTAATTTTTCAATCACCATCTCTTTTTCTGTAAACATATCGACGCTCCTTTATTCGTAAGCCTTTTTAAACAGCATTTCGATATCCTTTAAAGCTACGTCCCGCGGGTTGGTGATCATGCATGCGTCCTCAAGGGCAATGCGGGCCATGTTTTCAAAGTCAGGGTCTCTCAGACCTACAGAGCGCAGTGTCTTGGGAGCACCGATATCATCTGCAAGAGCCCGGACCGCCTGAATACCGTGTCTGGCACGGACCATTTCCCCGGCGTCAGCAGAAGCACCGAAAATATCACCAATATCAGCAAAGCGGGGAGGTGAAGCAATTAGATTAAATTCCATGACATGCGGAAGCAAAATACTGTTAATCTCTCCGTGAGGAAGAGCATAACGGCCGCCAATCGCATGGGACATTGCATGTACTGCTCCCAAAATCGCATTGGAAAACGCAAGTCCCGCCTGCATGCTTGCCATCGCCATTGCACGCTTGGCTTCCACATTTGTGTGTGATGCCACCGACGGCCGCAGAAACTCAGCCGCCAGCTTCATCGCATTAACCGCATGCACATCCGTCAGCGGCGTCGCTGCTGCACTTACATACGCTTCTATGCCATGGGTAATTGCATCAAGTCCGGTAGCTGCTGTAAGCAAGTGATCTTTTGTCATTAATACAAACGGATCGACAATCGCAATATCTGGTACGAGCGATTTAGAAACGATCGTCATCTTCTTTTTCCGCGCCGGATCAACAATAATCGAAAATTGCGAGACCTCGGATCCCGACCCTGCCGTTGTCGGCACCATAATGACCGGGGGGAGCGGACTATGGATATGGTCAACACCTTCGTAATCTTCGATTTTTCCACCGTTGCTCACAATGACAGCCACCGCTTTGGCCACATCGAGCGCACTTCCTCCTCCAATACCAAGTACAGCGTCACATCCGGCTTTTTGATAAGCCTCTACGCCTTCTACTACCTGGGTCGTGTCAGGATTGGTACTGATATTTGAAAACAGGTGATAATCAAGACCGGAAGTCTGTATACTTTCCATAGCCTGAACTGTCCAGCCGGCTTCTTTGACGCCGGGATCGCTTACTACCAGTACACGCTGCGCTCCCAGTCGTAAAAAGCTCTCACCCGTCTGTTGAATCGAATGATCTCCGAAAATGATTTCGGGAGCCATAAATTTTGAAATCATATCCTCACCACCATATTTAGTTGGAAGCTTTTGTGCGATTGAAAACGTTTACTTAATATGTATTTATTATCTCTCACCCTTGCTTAATGTGCAAAGGCTTCCTGCTCCTGTTTTGACGAAAAAACCGCGGACTTATAGGCCCGCGGAATAAGGATACATTAGTAATACAGCGGTCAGGAGGGCTTCGGGGATAAAAGCGCAAAAACTAAAGCCGTAGCTGGGAGAAGCATCATAAGCCACAGTATTGCCGTATAATTATTGAACCAGTCGTAAAAAATACCAAACGGCAGTGGTCCCAGAGCGGAGCCAATAACCATTACCGTCTGGGCAATGCTTTTAATACTTCCTAAATGCCTGGGACCGAAATAATTGGGCCACACAATGCTTAACACAATACGTTCAAAGCCGTGGGCTATGCCCCACAGCACTCCAAAAATGATAGCTCCTGTCCAGGAATTTATCGTTAAAAGCACCAAAAGTGAAACAATATGTACCCCAAACGTCATCGCAAGCACGTAATGCACAGCAATGCGATCCACCAAATACCCGACAGCAAACGTCACCGGAAAACCGACAAAGGCCATTAATGAAAGAATTAATGCTGCAAGCGAAATTGAAAGACCCTTTCCTTCTATGATAGATACTAAGTGAAAGGTAACACCTGTGTTTACAAGTGCCGGAACGCTGACACAAAAGAGAATAAGCCAGAACGCTCTAGTTCTGCGCGCTTCCTGAAGGGTCCAGCTTTTTTCCTGCATGGCTGTTCGCTGCGTCCGGGCCTCCCCATGGGCATCCGATCCTCTGCCATCGGGCTCCTGGCCGACATCCTGCGGCTGGTTCCGCACCACTAAGAAGGCCAGCGGCACAAACACAATAAGCAACAGCCCGGCCCATACCAGCCACGTGTCCCGCCAGCCGACCATATGGATCAGCCATGTGTTCAGCGGGGGCAGGGCAGCGGCCCCGACAAAACCGCCAATCGCCATGACACTTAAGGCCCGGCCGCGCTTCTGCACAAACCACTGCGGCACAAGCGTATTAGGAACCAGGGTCAGCGATCCCTGGCCAAATAATCGAATAGCAAAAAAGCCGATAAACATCATTACAGCACCTGTTAAAAAGGCATTCCAAATACAGGCCAGAGCCAAAAGAATTCCTGCGGCCCCCCATTACCAGGCGTTGGCCAAGACGATCGATTGCGCGGCCGACGAAAAAAAGGGTAATACCGGCAGCCAGAGTACCAACCGAATATATACCAGAAACAAAAGAACGCGAATACGAAAAATCCTGAATGTAATAATCAATAAAAATAGAAATCGAATACGTCTGGCCCGGTCCGGAAAAAAACATACTTAACGCGGATAAAGCCACAATCGCCCATCCATAAAAAATAGGACTCGACCCATTCTTCGGTTTATCAGCCCACATGTCGAAGCTCCTTTTCAGCATTTTCTCCAGAAGCTATAAATAAATTCAGTCTCCTGGTCCGTGTGCTTATCTATGCTACTTTATCACAAAAGGGTGCATCGATTTTATCCTTAATTCATTAAAAACGGCCTTCCAGATGAAAAAAGCTGAAGCAGAAAACTTTCTCTGCTTCAGCCGCCCCTTTTATCCTAAAGCTACATCCAGTATCATCATAACGCTGAAACCAATCATCAGGCTGAAGGTCGCGAGCCGTACGTTCCCCTTTTCCTGGGACCCGGGGATGACTTCCTTGGCAACGACGAATATCATCGCCCCTGCTGCAAAACTGAGAGCAAACGGAAGCAGCGGCTGGATAATGATAACTGCAGCAGCACCAATTACTGCAGCCACCGGCTCTACAAAACCGGACAGCTGACCGTAAAAGAAGCTTTTCTTTTTCGATACTCCGTCCCGGCGAAGCGGCATCGATACTGCCGTCCCCTCCGGAAAATTTTGAATGCCGATGCCAAGCGCAAGCGCTACTGCTCCGGCGAGCGTAGAGCTGCTGAATTCTGAAGCCAGTGCCCCGAACGCTACTCCTACAGCGAGCCCCTCTGGAATATTGTGCAGAGTAATCGAAAAAACCAGCATTGTGGTCCGGTGCTTGGCATACTTGTCTTTTATTTCCGTGAAATATGTGTCTTCATCCATCATGGGAATGACCCTGTCGAGCAGCAACAGAAAAGCACCCCCAAGTAAAAAACCAATAACAGCTGGAATATAAGGTATCTGCCCCTGCTCTTCTGCCATATCAATGCCGGGTGAAAGAAGCGACCAAAAGCTCGCAGCAATCATGACCCCGCCGGCAAATGCAAGCATACTATCCATCAGCTTCTGATTGTTTCTGTTCGTAAAAAACACAACCGCAGCGCCTGCTGCTGTCATACCCCAGGTAAACAAAGAGCCAATCAGCGCCTGCAGTGTAGGAGGCAGCTCCGCAAACCACTCCATAATATAATCTCCTTTTCACTCTATTAAAAAAAGTTTCCCCAAGGAAAGTCTAACGTTATTCTATTCCTTATTGTAAAAGTTTGTCAATCGACAAACGTAAAGCCGCCTCCGTCTGGAGAGCGGCTCTATTCTTCCACTGTTAAATAATCGTGTTGACCCCTTCAGTGTCTGTCACAATGAGAAGGATCTTTCCTTCATCGAGTTCATCCTCATACTCATGAGCTTCTTCCTGGGATAATCCAATTTCCTGCAGTTTGTTCCGGAGTTCGTCACCTTTTTTGCTGAACATGTTTCCTACTGCATTTTTTATTCCTTCTTCTTTCATGCCGACAGTGTTGGCGTTCGCATTCTCCGCGATACGGCCGGCGCGGTCGTTATCGTGGGTCATAACGTACACGTTGCTTTTATCAATGCCCTTTTCAGCCAGACGCTGAACATCCTGCTGCAGTGCTTCGTCATTGGTGTATTCTCTAACGAACGGTTTCATAAGAACCTCCCTTTATTAGCTATTGCTATTCTAGTAAACAATTCTTTCGTTATTTAAACCATCTTTCAGCAAGCTCCCTCTTTTTCACCTAGAGAGCATGGGGTTCCATATAGTCGAGAAACTTCGTTTCAAATAAATGCACATTATAGTTCACCAGGCCAACAACAGTTTTTGTAATAAAAGAATCTTCGTTTTCCTCTCCGGGCTCGTACGTGGATTTAACAATTCCGTATTCTTTGAATGTATCATTGTGAATTGTTTTTAAATCTTCTCTCGCCTTCTCCAGATCTTTCACGGTGTAAGGAACCTGTGACCCTGCCTCGCAGCAATCCGGAAACCGTCCGCGGAGTAATTCTGCCGAGCGTTCCATAATGTTTAAAATAATCGCTGATTTATGCTTTTGAGATTCCATCGTTTCAGGCTGAAGCTTTTCAATATCTTTCATATGATATTTCTCCTGAATGATAACATCATCCAAAAAAAGAATAATTGCATGGATCTTGTCTGAGATAAATACCACTTCACGGTCCTGTCCCTGCATTGTGAAGCCACCTTTATTAATTTTTAGTTTAACTTATGCCAATCGCCCTAAAGGCTATACCCTTTTTATCCGGGGATCATGCCGTAAATTCGGAAAACGGAACATTTCTTTTAAATTTTTGCTGGCACATATATTTTTTACTATGCGTACTAAAAATATATTAAGTGTATAAATGAGTTCGGTTGATTTGTATAGCATCAGGATATAACGTTAGCTATAAAATTATTTACCTGCTTTGGATATTTACCGGAGACGAATTATTAAATATATAAGAAAATGACAATAGTGCACACTAAATAATCCGCGCCCTTCACGGAAGAACGCGGATTTTAGTCATTAAACGATTTGAGCTGTTCTTTTTTTTCAGTACATGCTCAATAGCTTTCCTTACTTTCTTTTAAACTTCATTAACGCGGTTTATTATCTGCTTTTAACCAGCAGATTAACAGCTTCCTGGATCAGTTCTTCGCTGTCTTCCCCTTTATCTATCTGTTCACGCACACACTCCTCGAGATTCGTACTTACTACCAGACCAATCGCGCGATCAAGCGCTGTACGTGCAGCGTTCATTTGAGAAACAAGCTCTTTGCAGTCCTTTTCTTCTTCCATCATCCGAAGAATACCGCGGACCTGCCCTTCTACCCGTTTCACCCGGTTTTTCATTTGATCATTGTATTCCATGAAAGGCTCCTCCTTTCAAAAAGATTATTTATTTATCTTGCTTTCATCTCTTTATATTACCCTCATGGGTATATAAAAAATATAAACGATGCTTTTCTGTTTGTCAAACGCTTAACAGATCCGGCAGTCGCTGCCTCGCCGTGACACCCTTCAGCCTTGCAATTTCCTTGTTTTTTTCTATATGATGAGAAGACCAAACTATACAGATAGCGGTGACTATTCGTGTTAAAAGACACAGGAGAACGAATCATCCCTTCAAAAATGAAACCGACTAACGGTATGCTGCTTGAGCATCTGGCCCGCTATTATTTTGCTATGCCTTACGCAAGGGGCCGCGTGCTTGATATTGCCTGTGGAGTCGGCTACGGGGCTCAGATGACAGCTAAAGGGAAAAAACGGGAGGTAGACCATGTGTTCGGCGTCGACATTGACGCTGAAGCGATCGCCTTTGCCCAAAAGCACTATTATCATCCTAAGCTTTCCTTCCAGACAGGAGATGCGCTTGATGAGAATATCCCCGTGCAGGTAGGTACGTTCGATACGATTGTTTCCTTTGAAACCATTGAACACGTGCCTGATGACCGTATCTTTATGAAACGCATGTACGCCCTGCTCCGCCCTGGCGGTACGCTTATCGTCTCTACGCCCTTCGGCCGGGGGAGGCACAAGCCCAGCAATTCCCCTTTTCATTACCACCAATTAACCCCAGAGGAATGGGAAGAACTCTTATCAACTGAAGACTGGCCGTGGGAAAAGCTGGAGTTGTACTATCAGCAGGGAGTAGCTTTCGAACGTCCCGCCCGTACTGGGGTTCACTACCCTCTCGGCATTGCTGTATGTACTAAACCAGAGGTATGAACAAAATAAGATCCCGTGCCTATTGCGGACGGGATCTTTTTCTGAGTTCATTTCTTTCACGCAGTATTGCCAGCTCTGTCACAAGCTTTTTCTGGTTTTCATATGAGATATTTCCCTCAAGCATTGATTGAATTTCCTTAAATCGTTCTTTGTCCTCTTCATTCAAATGACGAAGCTCTTCTTCCATGGAGGCCGTCCTTTCATGTACAGGATAAAATATCATTCTGTGCCGGTATGGACAATCTGCTTAGCCTGGCTGATAACAGCAAGGGCCCGGAGCCAACGGATCACGGTAAAGGCTACTATTCCCGTGAACAATGAGAGCATAAAAAAGGCGAAATTCACCGCCACACCCGGCAGGTTCAGCTCAGTTACCACTAAAAGCAGAAATACTATAAACAAAACAGCAC
Source organism: Marinococcus tarijensis (assembly GCF_054971385.1). Classification (NCBI taxonomy): domain Bacteria; kingdom Bacillati; phylum Bacillota; class Bacilli; order Caryophanales; family Bacillaceae; genus Marinococcus; species Marinococcus tarijensis. The sequence goes on from NZ_JBQOJA010000004.1 coordinate 131,656, forward strand.
TTACTGCAGTTGTAACCCCCCACCTCCGGCACTTTTTGCGATACTCCTCCAAAAAATAAAGCGTCCAGTGGTCCTGAAAGGACAAAGCATCTTTCTCCCCTTCAAATACGTGGAGTATGGGAGAGGAACACAGAAGTGTCCATTCATTTTCAGAAGTTTTCCGCAATCCCTGGTAATCTTTCGACATGACAAACTGATATTCCTTTTCTTCTTCCCTGGCTTCCGACAAAGAATAGCCGAGAAGAGAGCAGTCCTGCACCTGCCATCCTTTTTGGCGCTGCTCCTTCAAGCGGCTTTTTTCTTTATCATAGGTGGTGAAAGGCATAAAAGAAAATAAAAATTTGGTTTCTCTTCGCAAGTAGCTATACACCTCCTATATATGGAATATACACAAACGGAAATTAATTAAGAATAACGATGAAGGGCAGTAAACGCCGGGGAAATAATAGAATTGTACGAAGTATATACCATTATGCTACCATGAGCTTTCTGCTGTCACAAATACTCTACCTGGGAGCCGCTTCAGCAGAAGAAACGGTCTTTTCCCGCCGTCCACGGCGCTCTCTTTTCGGTAAAGATACCCTTTTTCTTCGAGGAGTTTTATAGCGCGCGTAATTGTAGCTTTATCCATCACTATCTGCCCGGTGATGCACTCCTGGGGCACATTTTCCTGATCGTACAACGTTAAAAGTACCAGCATTTCTGTATTCCCCAAACCAAAATGATTGAATCGTTTCTCAATATATTGGTGAGTGTAACGCTGAATAACCGCCGCCCATTTACCAACGGAATAAACAGTCATACTATTTTGGACACTCGTTTCGTAAAACGGCTTGATATAAAAGTAAATGGGATAATGGGCAATGCGTGCAGGGTATTGATTAGTTTAATTGAAGTTTCGTTGGCGTCCGGAAAAGCTTCAGAAATAGAAACGAGCGCCAGGGAAACAGCAGCTTCTGCCATAACGGCAATCAACGAAATGGATAGAATGGCCAGCTTTTGAGACACTTTGGTTACTCCTTTGTCTATATCTACTCTATCCACCGTATAAATAATTAGTTGCTCGTGAACTAATGCGCCTGGCCGTGATCTTTCGTTAATAAAAAAGCAGGCGGCTGCCTGCTTTTACGTGCTCCCATTATAAAATAGAATGGAAGTAATCATAACCATATAACCAATCACAACTATAAGCGATGGCATCATGTAGGTGAAGGCATTTTTGGTCCGGTCCCTTTTTACAATAATCATCACGAGTCCCGTGAGCACAAATCCTGCCATGGCAATTATGATGGTCTGATCGCTTGTATCCATCCAAATACTGCCCCCGCGGTAAAATACGTCCCCGATTGCTGTTACAAGTACGTTGAAGATATTGCTTCCAAGAATCGTACCGATCGCCATATTAACGTTGGCCAGCCGAAGCGCTACAAACACGCTTACAGCGTCCGGCAGGGAGGTGGCGGTTGCGACCAGAATACTGCCGACTGCCGTAGCACTGATACCTGTAGTACTCGACATCACATCCCCGGATATAGACAGCGCACTTCCGGATACAAAGATAATCGCAGCAAATGTAATGAATTTAATTACGGTACGCCGGATATTCACATTCTCGTCCGGCGAAGCTTTTTTCCCCTCGTCGGCATTATTATTCTGCTTTTTAGATATATAAAACATTCCCCCGGTGTAAATAGCAGCCACCAGCATGCTGATAACACTTATGCCAAAAAAGGAGAGCGGATAGTGAAGCATTAGTCCGCCAGCAGTTACTATACAAAGCAGAAGCGCGATAACAGCTGTATAGAGATGATCGTCTGATACTTTAAGAAAAAGCCGTTTGTTTCGAAAGTAAATATCCAATAAAAACAAAAAGAAAATATTGAAAATAATACTTCCGAGTCCATTACCTACCGCGATATCGGCATTGCCGATCACACTTGCCGAAATAGTGGCGGTCAATTCAGGAAGAGAGGTAGCAACGGCAAGCAGAATAGTGCCCGCCAGCAGCCCGCCAATCTTCGTATTTCTGCTGATGATATCTGCATAACCTGACAATTTCACAGCTGAAAACACTGAAACTGCAGCAGAGAGTATAAATGCAATAATTGATAGAGTAGCGGTAATAAAGCATTGACTCCTTCCATCTGTTCACGACCGATAGCCTGGAATTTTAAAAATTTAATAACCCATTCCCGATTACCCTCTCGAGTATAACAATAATCTTCTTTTCCTCTTTTTAATGGAAGAGATTTCAATGTTCTAAATGTTTTAAGCGTCGGAACAATCAAAAAGTCTCCACCAGTGGCCGGAGACTAAAAGCACAGAATACTATAATCCAAACCGATGTTTCACATGAAACTGTCTCACATTTTCCCGGTAAAGTTTAACGCCAGCTTTCATACTGTCTATGCAGGTTCTCTTTTTCTATTAAATGCCTTTGCAGACTTGGCGCTGGACAAAGCTGATTGTACCGCCGGACTTTTTTATTGATTCTACTGATTTCTTTTTTGATACGGCGTTCAGAGATTGCTTCAATTGCCTGCTCTTCCAGCATCTGCCCGAGTTCCTGGCGGATTTCCCGCTGCAGCCGGACCCACGAAGGCACAAATCCGTTTCGCTTTAAAAGAGTGTCGAAGGTGTCGCTTTTCAGATACTCCTTAGAGAGCGGCCTGCCGCGTCCCGGCAGATTGTCAAAGCCACCCTTCCTTTCGTGCTCCCGGATCAATTCACCAACAGGGTCGCGGTACGTTAGTCCTTCTTTTTCCCCGGCGAGCCTCTCGTTATAATCCTTCGATAACGCCATTCGTTCTGCTCCTTTGCTTTTATGATATTTTCATTTTAACAAACAGAACATATGAGGTCTTTCTAAAGGCTTTCCCATGTTTCCTCCGCCTCTTCCATAAGACGCTTAATCATGGCCCCTGCCGGCTCCTGTACGCTCAGACGCGTGCCCTGGCCGCTCCAGAGAGACATAAATGCAGGCTCGTTTTGCCTGGCCGCTTCTTTTCGAATCGGCTGCGTAAGCATATTTTGAATCGGGTACGGCGGCCACTTGTGCTCAAGTTCCTCCATCCATATCATCATTTTGTTTGTGATTCCTCTGGCCGGCTTGCCGCTGAATATGGAAGTAACAGCGGTGTCTGTTTCTTTACTCCTCAATACCGCATGCTGATGGACCTGCGGGGCGCCGCTTTCCCTGCTTGTTAAAAAAGCAGTACCCATCTGAACCGCTTCTGCCCCCAGGGCATGAGCCGCCAAAATACCGCGTCCATCCATAATCCCCCCAGCTGCAATCACAGGAATGTCGACCTCGTCCACGACCTGGGGCACTAAAGCCATCGTTCCGATCATCGCTTTTTCAAAGGCTTCTGCAAAGGTTCCCCGGTGTCCGCCGGCTTCGCTTCCCTGAGCCACCACCGCATCCATACCTGCCTGCTCATTTTGAACGGCTTCTTCAACTGTGGTGGCAGTGCCGATCAAAAAGACGTCGTGGGCTTTCAGCCGCTCGATCTGTACAGCGGAAGGAATCCCAAAGGTAAAACTGCAAACCGCAATTTCCTCTTCTATAATAACTTCAAGCTGTTCCTCAAAGAAAGAAGGCAGCATTTCCGGCACCGGTGGAGCGGTCAATTTTAATTCTTTATGAATCAGGGAGAGCTTTTCATTGGCGGCCTGTACATCTTCAGAAACCATGTCCGGAGCTTCCGGCACGAAGACATTTACCGCAAACGGCCCCGGTGTCTGCTTTTTCACGAGTTGAACAGCAGAGCGAAGATTCTCTGCGGTCATATATCCGGCTCCTATAGTCCCGAGCCCGCCTGCTTTTGTAACTTCTGCTACTAATTCCGGCGTGGTTACCCCGCCGGCCATTCCGGCTTGAATAATAGGCTGTTCGATTCGAAGACGCATAAGTAATTCAGGACGTACCGCCATATATGCTCTCTCCTTTACTACAATGTTTAATACAATTAATTGGAATTATATTTATTATATCACGGCAAATAATTGCAGGTAGTTCTTTTAGACTGAATCTAAAGTTTTACATTCATTTACAAAAATAAAAAAGCAGGGATACTGTGATCCGCTGCTTTTTATAAAATATGCCGGAATTGCTTCGCCTTCTCTTCCAGGCCTCTCGCTGCTGTGCCAATGTGCTCAAACTCTTTTACTGCGTGCCTGATGTGTTCCTGGCTGTTTTCCATCCCATTCTGGGAACGAATTGTGCCCTCACTAATCTTACTCACTTCTCCAGTTATCCCCTCAACGTGACTGTTTACCTCCTGAATAGAGGAATGGGCCCTCGTCGCCAGTTTCCGCACTTCATCTGCCACTACTGTAAACCCCCGTCCGTGCTCCCCGGCTCTTGCAGCCTCAATCGCTGCGTTTAAAGCTAAAAGATTTGTTTGGTCGGCAATTTCACGGATCGTTTTTACGATCCCCCGGATAGAATCTGCCTGCTGCTCCAATGACTTCAGGATCAAAAGATTGTTATTTGCCTCTTCTACTACCTGACGGGAGTTTTCAGTAATCTCACGGCTTTTTGTCATACCGTCCTCCGCCCTCTTTAACAGCTCCTCAGACATGTTCTGCACTGAATCGGACACCCTGGTCTTCTCCTCCTCCCGGAGGGTAATATCTGTTGCTGCCTTCAACACCGCGTGTACATTCCCTGTATCATCGAGCACAGGCATGTACGTGGCTTCAAGCCTTACAAGCTTACCGCTTCGCGTCATCCGCTGTATTTTATCCTGAAAGGATTTTCCCGCGCGCAGATCCTGCCAGAATCTTTCATAATCCCGGCTTGAAGCAAAATCCGGAGTGCAGAACTGCCGATGATGCATCCCCGCCATATCTTCTTCATGATATTCCATCGCTGCAGCAAAATGATGATTTGCCCACAGTACTCTTCCATTGAGATCGAATTCAATGATGGCAAGCGATTGTTCCAACGCACGTAAAACCTGGGAAGCGTCTAAAACCTGCTTATTATTTGTTTTTTGCATAGTTTCTACCTCTCTAGTTCTTTTTTATTATATTATATTAATACTTTATACTCAATAGGCTATTTTAAAAACACTTTTTATAGTACATATGTATAAAAAAGACTCAATTATTTACAAACAATAAAAAAGACCTATTTTATAAGGTCTTTTTAGAATATACACATGTCTGGTTACGCCCCAGGTTTTTTGCCTGATACAAAGCATCATCTGCCTGCTTAAACAGCTCCCTTTCTTCTACAGCTGTTTCAGGAAATATAGCTGCCCCGGTCGACACAGTAATATATAATGTCTCTCCATCCGTGAGGAAAGGATATTTTTCAACACGCTCCCGTATCCGTTCAGCAATATCGAATGCTTTAGATGCGGGGCAGCTGGACAATATAACTGTAAATTCTTCTCCGCCTTTGCGGTACACAGAATCCTCCGGCCGGACCATTTCAAGCAGCACAGCTCCAAGCTGCCTTAAAATATCGTCTCCTGCTGCGTGTCCGTGACGGTCATTAATATCTTTAAAATGATCGATATCGATAATAAGCAACGAGACCGCCTGCTTCATTTTCGAAGCCTGTTCGAGATTTTTTGTTAATGAATAGGCGAAGCTTCTCGGATTATCAAGGCCTGTAAGCGGGTCCTTCAAGGACTCCGCCCGATACTTATGAAGCAGCTGATTGGAGTAAGTCAGCTGCTTTACCATATATACTGCTGCAAATGCTCCGGCAAATGACACAAACCAATAGCTGAGCACCACTTCCATGTAAAGATTCACGGTATTCAGCTGGTAGACCATGATAATGAGAAAGTAGATGTTGGAGCATAGAAGCATATAAAATGCTGCAAGCCAAGGGTTTCGTACCAGCCGTGCGATGATAATATACGCTGCCGTACTGAAAATAATCATGCTGATCGGATATAAAACGATCACTCCCCCACCGATGGCTAGACGGGAAAATGAAATAATAACCGCGGCCGTTACTGCCGGTACCCATCCGCCAAACAAAGCACTGAGCATAATTGGGATATGGCGCAGATCGATCAGGGTGTACTCGTTAACTCTGATGCCAAACCCGATTAACACCATCCCGAGCACTCCAAACAGTACACCGGTAAACAGCCTCATCGGTACAGAGGTTACACGTGAAAAGGAATGCTCCCGGAACACCTGGTAATAAAAAAAAAAGGAATGTCACTAAAATAGTTAAATTAACAAAAAGTTGACTAAACACCACGGCCCTCCTCCCACTATTCAGGCCCCGTCTGCGCATCTGCGCTCCGTGGTTCAATCTTTTTTTATGCAGTTCTTTATACCAGTTATAGATAAGCTGGCTTCTTCGCCTTTTGGCCATTTCTCTGGTACACTTTTTACTATACCGTCCAGACTGTTAACTGATAAAGGAGAAATAATAATGAGTAAACGAGTGGAAATTATGCATTCTGCCGCCCGCATCATCCGCAGGAACGGCTTTAACCGCCTTACCCTGCACGCTGTAGCAGACGAAGCGGAAGTGAGTAAGGGCGGTCTGCTTTATCATTTTCCAAATAAAGAACGGCTCGTCTATGAGATGAACGCTTATGCACTGGCCCGGTTTCATGAGTTAATCGAAGAAAAACGAAGTGATGCAGGCAGCTATATTAAAGCTTACGCGGAAGCAACCCTTGAAGAGCTTCGATCGGGAAGCAATTTTTTAATCAATGCAAGTCTGCTTGCTACCCTTGCCGATCACAAAGAGGTGCTCGATCTTTGGAAGGAATATAATGAACGCTGGCAGAACCTTTTTGCTTCCGATGCTTTTCATACTGATGAAGCCTCGATGATCCGCCTGCTGAGTGACGGTATTTGGTTTTCACATATCTTTGAAATTAATACGATGCCCCTTTCGCAGGCTGAACGTCTGCTTCAAAACCTTTTGAGACGCTTTGACGAAGGAGAAATATAATGGTTTATGTGCTCATTATTATCTCTGTCGTATGCGAAGTATTCGCTTCTTCCATGCTCAAGCTTTCGTATGGCTTTACCAGGCTGCTTCCGTCTATTGGCTTTGCAGCCGGCATGGGTATTGCTTTTTACCTGCTCGCTCTCGTTCTTCAAACCCTTCCGCTCGGTGTCGTTTATGCTACATGGAGTGGCCTTGGCACCATTTTGACTACCTGCATCGGCGTTTTTTATTTTAAAGAAAAAATGAATAAAATGAACACTCTAGGTATTGTCTGCCTGGTGATTGGTCTTCTTATGATGAATTTAGGATGAAAGGAAGGAACAATTTATGCGTGCTGTGCTTTTATTATTTGCTGCGATTTTATTTGAGGTTATTGCTTCTACGTCCTTGAAGCTTTCCGAAGGTTTCACCAACCTTATTCCCTCTCTGACCGTTTTTATAGCATTTATCGGGGCTTTTTTCTTCCTGAGCCTCGCCTTAAAATCGATCCCGTTATCTGTTGCTTATGCTGTATGGGCGGGTCTTGGCACTGCCTTAACAGCCGTTGCGGGCATTTTACTTTTTCAGGAATCATTTGGATGGATGAAGGCTGCCGGCTTATTTTTGGTGATTTCCGGGCTTATTCTTCTTCATGTAAAAAGCAGCCGCACGAAAAAAAGCAGATATTTCCTCCGTGCCCGGCGTGCTTAAGCTTCCGCAGTTTTTTCAAGCCTGAAGCCTCCATAAAATATGGCTGCATAGGCTTTTTTTCTCATATTTTTTCACAAATTTTTAAAAAATGCGTTTATTCCCGACATTTATAAGGTAAAATTACCATAGAATACCAGAAGCCAGTGGTTTACCACATAAGCTTTTGCCGAATACATGAAAGAAAAGAAAGGACGAATAATGATGAAAAAATGGATAACAGGAAGCAGTGCCGGTTTTTTAGCTCTCGGTGTAATCGCTGTACCCGCCCAGGCAGAAGAGATGAATGCAGGGGACGTTCTGCATCAGTCCAATGAAACTATGGCTGAGCTCGACAGCTATTCTGCCACCACTGAAATTTCACAGGAAATTACAAATGCCGCTGGCGAAGGGGAAACAATAACAAACAGCTCCACATCGGAACAGGATATTACGATGGATCCTTTCGCTCTTCACCAGACAACTAATATGGTCGATCCGGTCAGCGGTGAAGAAGTCTCCACAGAAATGTACTGGACAGAAGACGGCTACTATGTAGAAATGCCGGATGGCAGCTGGACGATGATGCCCGGCGACATGATGGGTGATATGGAAGAGATGACAACAAATCCAGGCATGCATATGGGAGCTTCAGAGTCCTTTGCTGACGAAATGGACGTAGAAGAGACCGAGAACTCCTACGTGCTCACATACGAAGGAAGCGGTGAAGAGATAGAAGAAGCAGCCAGTAAAATGATGCAGTCGGATATGGGCAGCGGCATGGCTGATGAGGAAATGATGGAAGAAACCTGGAGTATGATTAATATTCAGGACGTATCCATGAGCTTAACTGTAGATAAGGAAACGCATTACATGACAGCGAGCACCATTAATCTGGATGCTTCTTATGAGATGGAAGAAATCACAACAGACATGAACCTGACAGCTGATTCCACCTATTCCAACTTCAACAGTGTCGGTGATATTACTGTGCCGGAGGAAGTTATGAATGAAGCTGTACCGATGGATGAAATGGAAGGCATGGATGGAATGAACGGCATGGAAGAAATGCCTGAAGAAGGCATGTCCGAAGACGGCGCTTCAATGGAAGAAGGCGGAGAAATGCCTGAAACAGCAAGCGCCGCACCTGCCTATATGGCTGGTGGCCTGGCCCTTGCAGGTCTGGCCGGCGGAGCGCTGCTTTGGACAAGACGCCGCCAGCAGGCATAATAACCTCTCGATCACGCAGCCTTCACCTCTTTGGTGAAGGTTGTTTTTTTCTCCATGGACCGTGTATTATGGAAATAATAGTAATACCTATTTTGGTTTGTTACGTCCTTTTACTGGAGTGAGCCTATATGGAAAAAGTATTTATTGCGATGATTGTTATCGGGCTGAGTATTACCGGATATTTCGGATACCAGTGGTTTGATGCCAGAGCAGGCGTAGATAAAATTTCCACCAACGAAGAAGACGTTATCACTGATTCTGCGAATGAATCAACGGAAGCTCCGGACGATAATAACTCCGAAAAGCAGGGCGATTCTTCCAGCGTGGAAGCTGCTGGGGAACCAAAAGCCTATACGCTTCCTGAAGGAAGCAATACAGACACGCCTCCCGACGAAGCTTCCTCCGACAACAGCAGAGATTCGGCAGTGATGAGCGATGAAATAGATCAATGGGATAAGGGTGAGAATGTAGCCAAATTAAAAATTCCGGAGCTTGGCAACTCTTATTCCGTCTATTGGGGGACAGATGATGCATCGCTTGATCAGGGCGTTGGTATGTATGTCAGCGAATGGACAACCACTCCGGACGAGTCCCGCCACACGGTGCTCAGCGGCCACCGGGACACGGTCTTCACCGGGCTTGACGAACTTGAAGACGGAGACTCTCTTATCGTCGAGTATGAAAACACCCAGTACGTTTACCGGCTGCAGAAAACATGGGTGACGGACGCGGAGGACCGCTCTGTCATTGTAGACAAAGACGAGCCAACCCTTACGCTCACCACCTGCTATCCTTTTGACTATATCGGCAGTGCTCCGGATCGTTACATTGTAGAAGCAGAGCTTGAACAGACGAACAGTCTCTAAGCACCTAAAACGGCTCCGACAGCCAGCCAGCGGAGCCGTTTTTTCATTTTTCCGGCCAGGTTTCAAATTTGTATGCCCCTCTTGCTATAATAAAAATTAATTGTTATTATTTCGATATCGGGTTTCGATATCGAAATCCGAAAGGATGATCGATCATGGAAGATAAAACGCTTCGCAAGCTTTTTTTAGGCTTCATTCACATTCACATTCTCCACCATGCCTCCGAGCATCCCGTATACGGGCAATGGATGCTTGAGGAACTGCAGGAGCACGGCTATTCAATGAGTGCGGGCACTCTTTACCCCATTTTGCATGCTATGGAAAATGACGGCCTTTTACACAAAGAAAATAAAAACGTAAACGGAAAAATTCGTAAATATTATACTACCACAGATAAAGGGGCCGACATTTTGCAGGAAGCCCGCGCAAAAGCTTATGAATTATTTAAAGAAATCAATTAAAGACTGGAGAGAACGCCATGGGGAAAACATTGGGCCAAAAATGGCTGGAAATATTTTTAATTTCCACACGGCTGGGACTGACCTCTTTCGGCGGTCCTATCGCCCATTTAGGCTATTTTCATGAAGAATACGTACGGCGCAGAAAGTGGCTCGACGAACAGAGCTATGCGGACCTGGTCGCCTTATGTCAGTTCCTGCCCGGCCCCGCCAGCAGTCAGGTCGGCATAGGAATAGGCATTGTGCGTGGCGGTCTCGTTGGAGGTTTTATTTCCTTTCTGGGATTCACACTTCCTTCCGTTATTGCTTTAGTGATCTTCGCCCTCGCACTTGAGGGCCTCGACGTCAGCGATGCCGGCTGGCTCCAGGGACTGAAAATTGTCGCTGTCGCAGTTGTTGCCCATGCGATATGGGGCATGGCCCAGAAGCTTACGCCTGATCTTCAGCGGCGCACCATCGCCCTGCTCGCCATGAGCGGAACCCTTTTATGGCAGACCTCACTTGCACAGGTACTCGTCATACTAGCAGCAGGCGGAGCCGGCTGGGTGCTGTATCGCTCGGTCCAGGAGGCAGATAATACGGAGGTCATCGAAACCGTTTCGCGCAAAACAGGTGCTTTCTGCCTGACACTCTTTTTTGTTCTGCTCGCTCTACTTCCGCTTATACGGGAATGGACCGGCTCTACCTTTGTAGCCATGTTTGACAGCTTCTACCGGGCCGGGTCACTTGTATTCGGCGGCGGGCACGTTGTTCTTCCTCTGCTGGAACGGGAGTTTGTTCCGACCGGATGGATGAGTGAAGAAACGTTTCTCGCAGGCTACGGGGCAGCCCAGGCTGTACCAGGACCTTTATTCACCTTTGCTTCCTACCTGGGCACTGTCCTGTCTGGCTGGCAGGGAGCACTGGTCGCCTCTGCAGGCATTTTTTTACCGGCTTTCCTTTTAATTATCGGAGCGCTGCCGTTTTGGTCCCTGCTCCGTAAAAACACTCATATGAAAGGCGTATTGACCGGTGTAAATGCTGCTGTTGTAGGTATCCTTTTGGCTGCCTTTTATAATCCAATCTGGACATCATCCATTACATCTTCACTGGATTTTATACTAGCTGCTTTTCTATTCACAATGCTTGCCTTCTGGAAGCTTCCGCCGTGGGTAATCGTTGTCAGCGGTGCAGCCGCAGGCGCTGTTCTTTTATAGAACAGCGTTTTTTTTCACTGTTCTATGCCGCCTCATCTCCCCTGGAGGCCGTACGAAACCGCCAGAAAATGGGATACTGGTACCAGAAAAATTGAAATCATCAGGAACCAGAAAGGAAAGATGTGGATGGCCAATCAGTTCGCCGGGACGCTGCGCAGTGTATGGATGCTTGTTCGTGCCATTGCTGTTATATCCTCAAGCATCGCTACGATTGTCTCTACTAGAGTGACCCCATAATATGAGACAGGAAAAAACACCCCCAACGTCGTATGTCGTATTAAACGATGATCTGGAGGTGTTTTTTTAATGGGAACCAATCGTTTTTATCCGGAAGACGTGAAGCGCGAGGTTATTCGATTGAAATTAGAGGGAGAAACCTCCAACCAGGAACTCATGAAGCAGTTTGGGATTAAAAATAAATCGCAGATTAAAACGTGGGTCCAGTGGTATAAACAGGGAGCCTTCCACCGCCTGGCTCAGCCGCCGGGAAAACAGTATACCTTCGGTAAAGGACCCGAAGAAGAAACCGAAATCGAGCAGCTGCGAAAGAAAGTCGCCTATTACGAAATGAAAGAGGATCTGATGGGAAAGGCGAAGACCATCGAAAGGGGGTGGTCCCGGAAGTCATCGTCGAAGTGATGGAGACGAATAAACATCTCTATGCCGTGCAGGCGATGTGTGATGCCTTCGGCATTTCCCGGGCCACCTATTACCGGTGGAAACAACGTTCCAACGAGATCCCCGCCCTGCACCGGACGATCATGGATATTTGCCGCCGGCATCGCTATTGGCTGGGCCACCGCAAGGTGGCGGCTCTTCTGCGCAAAGACCACGGGATCAGGATCAATCGAAAAACCGCCCAGCGCGTGATGCAGAAGTATCAGCTCCAATGTCAGGCCAAGCCCAAGAAACGGAGCCAGCCGACGGGAGAAACCCATCAGACGGTGCCGAACCTCCTTCAACAGGAATTCACGGCGGACCGTCCCAACCAAAAATGGGTGACCGACATTACGTATCTGCCGTATGGAGAAAAGATGTGGTATTTATCCACGATCATGGATGTATACAATAATGAATTAGTGGCGTATGAGCTACGGGATACGCAGGAAACGAGTCTGGTGCTGGATACGCTGGAAGCGGCCTGTCAGGGACGGGAGACCTTCGGTCTCCTTCTGCACAGTGACCAGGGCTCCCAGTATACGTCGCATGCGTTTCAGCAGGCGGCCAAAGAAAAAGGCATTATCACAAGCATGTCCCGGAAAGGAAACTGCTTGGATAATGCCATGATCGAATCCTTCCATTCCTCGCTAAAGTCGGAAGAATTCAGCATCCGCGAACGGATGCCCCTTACGTCTTCTATTATAGTCGAAAAAGTCGATTCGTACATGTATTATTACAATTACATACGACCATTTACCAAATTAAACGACCACAGCCCGGTGGAATTCCGGACGGTGGCCTCATAGGTGTTTTTTCTTGTCTCATTTCGCTGGGTCAGTTCACTACCATGCTGCCGCTTTTTTTGTATTCGTCTCTCTCTGCTCCTTATTTAACAGCCGTTTTTATTCTTCTGGCCATTGGCGCTTTCCTTATTCACGGACTTCTCACTCACGCATTTAATGATTATGCTGACTATCTTTCAGGCACGGATGAACACAGCCCTGCTATTCTTTCCGGAGGCAGCCGCGTTCTGCAGACTAATGCCATGTCGTTAAAATCGTTATGGCTGGTTGGAAAATGGCTCGCTATCGCATTGATGGGCATCGCTGTACTTTGTTTTCTCTTTGGCTATATTAAAGTAGGCCTGCTTCTTCTTATCGGCGTCTGGGCAGCGGCTTCTTATTCCCTTCCCCCACTCAGCCTCAGCTATAAGCCATTTCTCGGAGAATGGCTGAGCCTGTTCACGTCCATATTTTCGCTCGGTCTCGGCGGAGCATGGCTGGCGCTTGGAAATATTCCGGAATGGGCCTGGCAGAACGCATTTATAAATGCCATGATATGTCTGGCCTGGGTGATGGTCCACCATATTCCCGACCGGGAAGCGGATATGCAGACCTCTCCCGAAAAGCGCACCACTGTAGTCTGGTTCACCCGTAAATTTGGCTCATCCTACGCTCATATGCCCGCTGTATGTTATTTAGTGATTTCTGGGCTCACCATTTTTTGGCTCGGCAGTGACCGCCTGTGGGCGGCAGCAGGACTCGCCGTACTTATGGCCGTATCTCTTATCCTTGTCAGCCGAATGGATAACTCGAACCCCGAGCATGTATCAGCTGTAGAAAAGAGCCTTTTGCTGGTTGCCATGTTAAGTGCCGTATGGCTCGGCATTTTTATTTAAACTGGTGATGCAGCGATTCAGAAAAGAGAATTTATTGTTTTCTCTTTTTGGTTGTCTGCTATAATAAAGCATCACCTTTGAAAGGAAGGACATGTTATGGACGGCACAAAGCGTAAAGATGTTACCCCGGGAGCAGAAGTGGATATTGTATTAAAAAAAGATCAGCGGAGCGGCGCGCTGACCCGGGGGATCGTTAAGGATTTGCTGACTAATTCCCCGAGCCATCCGCACGGTATTAAAGTCCGGCTCGAAGACGGCCAGGTAGGACGCGTCAAACATATTCATTAATTACACAGCTTCCTTAAGCTCCTCTCTTTGCTCAAAGAGACGGGGCTTTTTCATTTGAAAACATGTTTAAAAGCTAAGCTTTATATTATATTAATATATTAAAAACAGGAGGTGTATGATGAACACTTCGCAAAAAAACAGGAGGACAGAGCGTTTGATTCTACGCCCCCTGCAGCCAAGTGATTTTGATAACTACCAGCAGGCCCTCTCGGAAAGAAAAGCCTCCCAGCATGTATATGACCCCGGGCGTCCAGCAATCAACCGTTTTACCAAAACACAGTTTAATGCCATGATTCAAAAACGAACAGAAATGGCCGCGCAGGACTACACCTATGTATACGATATTTTTCACAAAGACGGAAATCATCTGGGACATGCTGATATTACTACGTTAATACGTGAAGAGTTTCAATGGGGCATACTTGGCTATATGATTCATAACCAGCACTGGAATCGGGGGTTTGGCAAAGAAGCCGTCCGGGAGGTTCTACGCGCTTCTTTTGATGAGCTGCACTTTCACCGGATAGAAGCTCACATTAATGTCGATAACTACCTCTCTATCTCTCTTGCAGAAAAAGCGGGAATGGAATACGAATGCCTGCGCCGGAGATTCATTTACGAAAACGACGCATGGACCGATAACCTGGTCTATTATAAAAATGCTTAATACCATGTTTCACGTGGAACATTTTATTTTAATCTCTCTATTTTTAACATAATAAATGCGGACCCCTTAATCTTATACAGGGTCCGCATTTATTATATTAGAATTATTTTATGGCTTCAGAATCACTTTAATATTACCGTCTTCTTTTTCATCAAAGATGCGGTAGCCTTCAGCTGCATCCTCTAAAGGAATTGGGTGCGTAATAATATCCGTCGGATCGAATAGTTTGTTTTCAATCATCCGGTAAAGGCTTGGCATCATATGAATAACCGGCGCCTGCCCCATCGTAAGCGCGACGTTTCTGGTAAAGAAATCACCAATTGGGAAGCTGTTGGCTTCGGTGCCGTAAACACCAGTCAGCTGCACGACTCCGTTTTTCTTCACAGACTGGGAAGCTGTTACAATCGGGCTGATAGTGCCAAACTGATTGTCGCTTTCAGAACCGAATGTTGTATCCGGTGGCACGGTGCCGTCCATGCCTACACAATCAACGACTACATCCGCGCCGCCTTTTGTGTCTTCATGAAGCAGTTTGCCTATTTCCTTTGTATCGCTGAAGTTATACGTTTCCACGTTGTTTGTTCTTCTTGCATGCTCGAGACGGTGCGGCACCTGATCCACGGCAATGACACGGGACGCCCCTTTCATCCATGCAAATTTCTGGGCCATTAATCCAATAGGACCGCAGCCTAAAATAATGATTGTATCCCCGTAAGTCGCTCCGCTGTTTTCAATGCTCCAGAATGCAGTCGGCACGACGTCCGAAAGGAACAATACGCTTTCGTCCTTCAGTTCACTGTCTTCCGGCACTTTAAAGGAAGTAAAGTCAGCATACGGTACACGCAGGTACTCCGCCTGACCGCCCGGGAAGTTCCCGAAATCCTCAGAGAAGCCGAACAGCCCGCCCATTTCGGCATGCGGGTTGGAATTGTCGCACTGGCTTTCCATTTGATGGGTGCAGTAATAGCATTCCCCGCATCCAATGTTAAATGGAATAACAACGCGGTCTCCTTTTTTCAGCGTTTTTACATCGGGACCGACTTCTTCTACGATTCCCATCGGCTCATGACCGACAACGTAATCCTCCGGCGCCGGAATACCGCCTTTATATAAATGCAAGTCCGATCCACAAATACCACTGGCTGTAATGCGTACAATCATGTCATCGCTGCGTTCAATTTTCGGGTCGGCAACTTCTTTGACTTCCATGTGTTCTTTGCCCTGAATCGTTACTGCTTTCATTATTTTAGACCAGCCTTTCTATATTTTAATCTGTGTCTGGAGTTACTGGTTTTAAATACTCTTCCCGATTATGATGATTTGTAAACACCTGGTTAATCATAGCCCAAATAACGCAGCGCCGGTTTTACCGTTTCTTCAAGCGCATTTCTTTTCTCTTTGGGGAGCTCCGTCCACGTATCCGGCTTGGATTTGAGGTGTCGGGCGCTTTTTTTTATCCATTGTTCATTTGCTTCTTTTGAGGCAGACGGCGGATTTATAAAAGCAATTAGACGCTCGAGCTCTCTTTCCGGTGTTTTTAGCAGGTCTTCATATCGAAGCCAGTGCTGCTGAGTTACCGGCAGACCTTCAATCACACGGCCTGCGTGCAGCAGTGACTTTGATATCCAGGACCCAAGTTCCGTGTATGGCATCTCTATCTGGTGCAGCTTTTCAAGTTCAAAATAATCCGGATGCAGCCACCGGTAGGAGCCAAGCTTTTCAGCCTCTGTTGATGGATCCGAGGGATCAACGCCTGTGTCTTCCATCGCCTTTAAAATAGCTTTTCCCATCTTCATCGTTTGAAAGCGGTTAAATGCCACCGCAATTTCCCGGGGGTCCCGGTATAAAAAAACATATTTGGCCTCCGGGAACATGTCTATTAAGTATTCGACTGCGTCTGTAGAAAACCCGGAACGCTCCACACACGTGTCGCCATCAAATCGCTGCTGCATCCACTCAAACAGTCGGCTGTATTGTTCCGGCAGCGAGCCTTCCGGAAACGCCGGCACGATTTCTTCAAGCTCCTGATACAGCTTATCCGGTTTATTGGTCAGATGAGGAAGGGTGATAGACGCAATAGCCGGAAGCCCCGTTTTTTCGTTAAATAAAGTATTTTCCGTTCTCTTATAGAGTACTTCCTTATTGTATAAGCCCTTCTTTTCATACGGAGCCAGTCGTATTGGTTCCTTTTGGGCGAGGAGCTCCCAGAATTCACTTCCTGTCCATGTTTGTTTTTCGAATCCCTTCCATTCTTCACCACTGATCCCGAAATTATAATGAACAGAAAGAATCATTTCAGACAGGCTCACAAGTTTAGAATGGAGATGAATGCAGTCGGACAGAGCTGTTGAGCCGCTCCTCCCGGTAGAAATAATAAATACTGGTTCCGTCATTGAATACACTCCTTTTTTAGCATGATATATTCACTTCTCTCTACCCTCTTTCACCGTAATCATGTCGTGTGGTTTTTCTTTTGGATTATTTTGGTACAATAGTAGAAAATTAACCGGCCGCTTTGCCCTGGTTCTTCAGAGGCACCTTCTCTTATCACCTGCCGTCATGCTCTTTACTCAGCCCGGATATTACCTCCTGCTTTTGAAGAGACTGTCGGCCCAAACGGGGTGAAGCTCATTTGTGCCAGCACGAGCATCTGAAACTGCCCCCCTCAGGTTTGGCGGGACGCAGAAAAGGAAATAGCCTGCTTAAATACATCCTAAAGGAGCTTTTTTTATGTCCAGGGAACAACAAAAGCAAGATGCAGCAGCAAAGGCTGTCGAGTATATTTCAGATAATTCCATTGTCGGACTGGGCTCTGGATCCACGATGTACTGGGTCATGCAGAAGCTTGGAGAACTTGTCCAGCAGGGGATGCACTTCCAGGGCATTCCTTCCTCCCCTGCTACAGAGCAGTGGGCAAAGGAAT
This sequence comes from Marinococcus tarijensis, assembly GCF_054971385.1. Lineage (NCBI taxonomy): Bacteria > Bacillati > Bacillota > Bacilli > Caryophanales > Bacillaceae > Marinococcus > Marinococcus tarijensis. The sequence continues at coordinate 149,225 of NZ_JBQOJA010000004.1, forward strand.
TTAACGTGCCACTCGTATACTTCTCGAGCGACATGACGAAAGCAGATGTGGCCATCGACGGGGCAGACGAGGTCGACCCTGACTTTCATATGATTAAGGGAGGAGGCGGTTCCCTATTAAGAGAAAAAATTATTGCCGATGCAGCAGATAAGCTGATTATTGCTGTGGACCAAAACAAAATTGTGCAACAGCTCGGCTCCTTTCCACTGCCGGTGGAAATCACGCCCTTTGGGTGGCAGAAAACTGCACGCGATATTCAGTCGCTGGGCTGTGACCCTGTCCTTCGCCGCGATCGCGGTGAACCATTTGAAACAGATAACGGCAACTACGTGATCGATTGCGATTTCCAGCTGATCGAACGGCCGGATGAGCTGCATCACCAGCTGATTCAGCTGGTCGGCGTCGTGGAAACAGGTTTATTTGCTGATATGGCAGATATCATTATTGCAGGCACAGACGGAGGAGCTGAAACGTTCGAAAATAAACGGTAGAACAACCCTTATAATTCTATTAAAAAACCCGGGAGGCAGAACGCCTTCCGGGTTTTTCCTACGTTCGCAGCAGCTGCGCGTTGACAGCTACTACTACCGTACTGATACTCATCAACAGCGCTCCGACAGCCGGACTCAGCAGAATGCCGACCGGTGCCAGCACACCGGCTGCAAGCGGTATAGCAGCAAGGTTATAGCCGGCAGCCCACCAGAGATTCTGAACCATTTTCCGGTACGTTTTCCCGGAAAGGTCAATAACAGAAAGCACATCGAGCGGGTTGCTCTGCACAAGGACAATGTCGGCGGTTTCCATTGCAACATCCGTGCCGCTGCCAATCGCAATACCAACATCCGCTGTCGCAAGCGCCGGAGCATCATTGATACCGTCGCCCGTCATCGCAACCTTTCTGCCGAACTGCTGTACTTTTTTTACCTGCTCTGCTTTATGATCCGGCAGCACTTCCGCGTAAACTTCTTCAATGCCAAGCTGGGCAGCTACCCAATCTGCCACGCGCTGATTATCCCCTGTGAGCATAATCGGTTTAATTCCTTGTTCGTTTAAGCGCTCCACCGCTTCTTTGGCAGACTCTCTCACCATATCAGCGAGCGCCACCATTCCGATCAGTTCTCCATCAACCAGTACAAACACGACCGTTTTTCCTTCTTCTGCTTTCTCTCCGAAGGTTTTCTCATCGTACGCCAGCTGATGGTCTTTCATATAGCCGGGGCTGACAATTTTCACCGCAGACCCTTTCACCGATCCTTCGAGCCCCTGGCCAGTCATTGTTTGGAAATCTTCTACCGCATGCAGCCTGATTTTGCGCGCCTTAGCTTCATTAACAATTCCTTCCGCCAGCGGATGCTCCGATTCCTGCTCCACGGAGCCGGCAAATTCAAGCACCTGCTCTTCGGAATAACTGTTGCTTGCAACAATATCGGTTACGCCGAAGCTTCCCTGGGTCAGAGTTCCTGTTTTGTCAAAAATGACTGCATCGAGCTTCCGGGCACTTTCAAACGGCGGCCGGTTACGAATTAGCAGCCCCTGTTTTGCGGATAAGGCCGTAGAGACGGACACGACGAGAGGCGCTGCAAGCCCGAGAGCATGTGGACAGCTGATCACCATTACCGTCACAGCCCGTTCTACTGCACTGTCTGTCGAACCGCTTACCAGCCGCCAGATAATAAACGTCACGATGCCCGAGCCGAGCGCAGCATAAAACAGCCATTTGGCTGCCCGGTTTGCCAGGTCCTGAGCCCGGGACTTGGATTCCTGAGCTTCCTGGACAAGCGTAACGACCTGCGAAAGATATGTCTGATCGCCGGTTTTTGTTACTTCAATCGTTAAACTTCCATCCTGGTTGACTGCTCCTCCAATGGCTTCATCCTGCTCGTTCTTTTCCACCGGGAGGGACTCCCCGGTAAGCATGGATTCATCCACCGAGGATTTTCCTTTGACAATCGTTCCGTCCACCGGCACTTTTTCTCCCGGTTTAATAAGAACATGATCTCCCTGCTGAAGGTCATCCACGCTAACTTCTTCTGTATCTCCATCTGCTTTTACCCGGCGGGCTTGATGAGGCATGAGCTTAATCAGCTCCTGCAGAGCATTTGACGCCCCCATAATCGAGCGCATTTCAATCCAGTGCCCGAGGAGCATGATGTCGATCAACGTAGCGAGCTCCCAGAAAAACTGAGTGCCTTCCCAGCCAAACACCACCATAGTGCTGTACCCGTACGCTACGACAACAGCAAGCCCGATGAGTGTCATCATTCCCGGACTTTTTTGCTTGAGTTCGTCTACTGCTCCGGTTAAAAACGGCCAACCGCCGTAAAAGAATACGACCGTTGCGAGTCCGAAAAGCCCCCACTGATCATAGGAAAAAGCCCAGTCCAGGCCGAGGAAGTCCTGGATCACCGGAGTCAAAAGCAAAATAGGAATGGTTAAAATAAGGGAGACGAAAAACCTTCGTTTAAAGTCAGCAATCATAGCGCTGTGATGCTCATGATGATCATGTCCCCCGCCATGGTCTTCATGCTCTTCGTGATGACCCTGCCCGCGGCCTCTTTGCTGGTTTGCCATTAACCCGCCTCCTTTAATACTATTCTTCAAATACCCTACCCCTGTATAAAAAATAATAAACAAAAGACTTTCCGCATAAAAGAGCAAGGATAAGGGAAAAGGCTTTACAAATAACATGATGTTGGAGGCGAAATCGTTTATGCAGACAGAATACCAGGGCATCACCATCGAATCTGTCAAAGGTGATATTACAAAGCAGGACGACCTCAAAGCTGTAGTTAATGCCGCCAATGCCCAGCTTTTAACCGGCGGAGGTGTTGCCGGTGCTATTCACCGGGCTGCTGGTCCGGAGCTCGAAGAAGCCTGCAGACTGCTGGCCCCTATTTCACCCGGGGAAGCAGTGATTACAAAGGGCTTTCAAATGCCAAACGATTACATTATTCACTGTCTCGGACCTGTTTACGGGGTCGATAAGCCTTCAGACGAACTTCTTCGTGACTGCTACCTTAACGCCCTGCAGCTGGCCGAAGACAAAGACATTACAAGTATTGGATTTCCTGCCCTGTCCACCGGGGCCTTTGGCTACCCACTTGATCAGGCGCTTGAAGACTTTATGCCTGTCTTTTTGGAGCAGCTTGCCCAGGCTGCTTCTGTTCAGCATATCCGGTTTGTACTGTTTAGTGATAAAGATGCTGCTTCTTACGAAAAATACCTTCAGACGGCTGTTTCCACTTAAGCCGGTCAAGATCCGGATACCAAAGCATTGGCTACTTCTTCTGCCGGGCTTATGATTCACGACTATTTAACTGCACAGGCACGGATCCAACTTTTGGTTTGAATTTGCTGCTGTTGGTTACATTTCATTTCTAAGAGGGAATGCAGAAGCATAGCTTCAATTGAAAGGAGATCATCTAATGAAAAAATTCTTTACCGTCATCGGACTCGCAGCTTTATTTGTTACAGGATCAGCAGTCCCTGCACAGGCTTCTGAAACCCCAACGACTGTTCAGCAGGAACAGAAGCAGGAATTCACTCCTTATGAAGCACTCCAGACAGTACGCGATCAGGAAGGCACAGACGCAGAACTAAAAATCGATCAATATCCTTCGATCAGCGAAAGCGGCCAGGCTTATTACCAGGTGCAGGCACTCGACCTTTCCCTTATTGAACAGGGCGACAACGGACTGCTCCAAACGTACCGTGTGTATGAAGACGGACGCGTTCTTGTCTTATAAACGTCAACCCCGTGCAGCAGAAGCCGCACGGGGTTTCTCTATTGGATGGTTGGAGGCTTTTTCATCAAAAGCGGACGGTAAAAGTATTCCCGGTCCTTCCATCCGAGTTCTTCATGCAGTAAAGCAAACGTTGTATGAAAAAACCTTTGTATGGCCTTTCCGTCAAATTCCTCTGTAAGAGGCAGAAAGTATTCGCTTGCGTTTTGATCATAATAAGCGCCTGCAGGCTCAAGCGCTGAACTGTTTAAATCCTTTTGCTGAAAAGGGTATGGCAGAACGAAAAAAGCAGGTATCGCTGTATTGTCATCACCGGGCCAAAATCCAAATTCGATAAACTGTTCGTCAAAAGCAGCTTTTTCGATCGTTTTGTCTTCCGGAAAGGGCTCCGGAATATTTTTCACAATAAGTGTCGAAACGTCGAAGGTGCCCCAGAATAAACCCGGTTTGATTTTGCGGCAGCGCAGCGGTGCGATAAAAGCCAGTTCCTCCTGATATGCCGCCTGCATCATTTTGAGCCCCTTCACGGCTGCCTCTGCATCGTACCGTTTATGCACCTGGTCTTCCGGAAACCATACCGTCACCGGCATTTCCTGGGGTTTGGGATGAATACGAACGTGAACTCCTGCCTGGTAAAGACAGCTGAAAATCCATTCGTAATACGTTTGAATGGAGGTGCCGTCTTCAAGCCTTTTGGTTTCCACAGTATCTTCCACTGCTACCAGAAGCCGGCTGTTCCGGATGTCTATTTCGAGCTCAAATGCTTTACGCTCCTTAACCAGCACACCTGTAGAGAAGCCATCGCGCGTAACTTCAAGCATCACATGCTCCCACTGCGGCTCCTGCGGCGCTGCTTCAAGCCGTATCTTCCCGAGAATCTGGGAGAGAAGCTGAAGGGTCAGTTTTGTTTCCTTCCATTTCTGAAAAGGCATAATTTCCATTAAATACTGCTCCTTTCTTCCAGAGGAAGCTGTTGTTGTTAATGATGCCTCACTGCTACACTGCGTTTTCATCCATATACATTACTTCCCAGAGATGACCATCAATATCCTGAAAGCTCCACCCGTACATAAAGCCTCCATCCATCGGTTCATTAGACGGACGCCCTCCTGCATCCAGCGCCTTTTGGACAATCTCATTGACTGCTTCTTTGCTGTCAGCAGAAATGGCCAGAATCGCTTCTGCCTCCCTGCTGGTATCCACGACATTTTTGTTGGTAAATGTTTGAAAAAATGCTTCCTGGAGCAGCATGACGTATATACCGCTTCCAAGTATCATGCACGCCGCATTTTCATCCGTGAAGCGCTGGTCAAATGAAAAGCCGATCGTTTGAAAAAACTCCATCGAAGCCTCAAGGTTTTTAACCGGAATATTTACAAATATTTGCTTTGTCTGCAGATCCATAGTATCCGCCCCTCCTTCTTTGTCACTTTTCCTCCCCGTAAGCAACCACATGCCACAGCACACCAAACTGGTCCTTCAACTGTCCGTAAGCCGGACTGAAAAACGTTTCTGCCATAGGCATGATCACTTCTCCGCCGGTGCCAAGAGCATGAAATGTTTTTGCCGCCGAGGAAGCGTCACTCATGCTAAGTGCGATCGACACCAGGCTTCCCGGCGCCTCCAGATCGGAGCTGTCAGGAAATGTATCTGAGAGCATCAGCTCCATCTCACCGACTTTTAAATAAGCATGCATAATGAGTTCTTCAGCTCCCGGTGGTATTTCCATGCCTCCAACCTCTGCATAGGTCTGGCTTTCGATAATTCTTGCCTCCAGGACTTTTTCGTAAAAAGCGGCAGCCTCCCGTGCTTTTCCATTAAAAGTAAGGTACGGATTCATCCCGGTAATCATCGTAGACGTCCTCCTCTATTTCATGATTACCTTCACTATAGCACGGGCGTCTCCACCTTATTTCTTTTCGATTGCGGTCCCAACCTGGCGCTTCAGAAAATTATTCATCAACAGCGACAGTGAAACGAGGATGGGAGGGTCATCAAGACGCGGTGGGTACAAATGGACGTCTCTCTTTTCTTCCGCAAAGTCTCCATTCACATGGAACGGCTCTTTTGAGCGTGTGCGAAGCGTGTGATGAGGGATAAGGATATCGGTCGCGTTCATTTTCCAGGCGACCGATGTTGCCATCACATAATACACTCCCGGCTTCACCCCTGGAATCCAGTATTCTTCCGACGCCTCGCACAGCGTGCCGTACAACGGCACTCCCTCCGGCATGGGACGGGGGAACAGTCCAATCAATACAAACCCTTCAAAAGACATTTCACTATAGACCCGGCCTTTAATACACGGTTCCGTTGAAGGAAAAACCGGCTCTGCCCAGTGCCGGGCCTTTTTTAACGAGGATAAAGATTCCTCTGTGGAGGCAGCTGAGGCACGAAAAACTCCCGGGGTCATTCCTACTCTCGACGCAAAGCTCGTTGTGAACGTTCCTACGCTCTGCTGGCCGATTTCCATCCCGATATCCCGTATAGGAAGAGCTGTTTCGAGCAGCAGCTCCTTTGCCCTCTGAAGCCGGAGAGCAGACAGGTAGTACAATGGCGGCACCCCGACACTCTTTTTAAAAAGACGCGAAAAATGATAAGGACTGTAGGCAGCCTGCGCAGCCAGCCCAGCAAGATCCAACGGTTCGTGAAGATGTTCCTGCATATACGTAATGGCGTCATGAACAACCGGTGTAGGTGATTGTTCCATTACCTTACCTCCTGCCCTTCGGCCCGTTATTAAATACATTCCTATTGAACCGAAAGCTTCCTAATATTAATTATATCAGAAAGCGCTTTCATAAAAGGTTGAAAATTGAAATCCTTCCATAAAAATGCCCCGCCTAAAGGCAGGGGCAGGTCTGTATTTTATAACGGATACTCCGCAGCTTTTACATGCTTTTTCAGAGTGGTAATGAGCAGCTGGAGATCTTTATCTTCGATGTTCAGCGGCGGGGAAAGGGTTAAAATATTATTATGGCTCCTGGCAATATCGGAGGTTTTGCCGACAATAACTCCGTCTTTTTTGCAGCTTGCAAAAATTTGCTTTACGAACTTTTCCGGCGCCGCTTTTTTGGTCGTTTTGTCTTCGACAAATTCAACGCCGGCCAGAAGCCCGCGGCCCCGTACCTCACCTACGTAGGGAAGCTCTTCCAGCTCCTTTAATGCCTCCAGGAGCTCCCTGCCTTTTTTCTCGGATCGTTCCACCAGCTTCTCCCGCTCCATTACTTCCAGGTTTTTCACAGCGGCTGCGCAGGCCGCTGGATGGCCCCCGAAGGTATTTACGTGGCGGAAATGGTCATATGCTTCACTGCCGGTAAACGCCTGATACATGTCCTTTCGAACGGCGGTTACAGACAGCGGCATATATCCACTTGTTATTCCCTTCGCCATTGTCACAATATCCGGCTTCACGTCTGCATGCATAAATCCAAAGCGCCTGCCGGTCCGTCCAAAACCACAAATAACTTCATCGCTGATTAAAAGAACGCCGTAGCGGTCACAGATGTCCCGGACCCGTCTCATATAGGAGGCTTCGGGAATCAGCACTCCGCCCCCGGTAATGATTGGCTCCATAATAACGGCCGCTACCGATTCTTCTGCCTCCCATAAAATCGCCTGTTCAATTTCATCCGCACAAGCCAGGCTGTACTCCTCCTCGCTCTGGCCTTCCGGCTTCCGGTATGGGTCCGGCGGCGTTACATGCACAAATCCCGGCGGCAGAGGCTCGTACCGGTATTTCCGCTGCGTCTGGCCGCCTGCTGCCATTGTAGCGAGTGTACTCCCGTGGTAGGTGCGGTAGCGGGAAATGGTTTTATACCGGCTGCCTTCACCAATTTGTTGAAAATATTGACGTACCAGCTTCAAGGCAGTTTCATTTGCTTCCGATCCACTATTGGAAAAAAAGTACATGTAGCCGTCGCCGAGCCATTCATCAAGCTTTGCTGTCAATTGAACGGCCGGAGTATGGCTTTGCGTTAAAGGATAGAATGGAAGCTTCAGCATCTGTTCATAGGCAGCGTCGGCAATTTCTTTTCGCCCGTATCCGACATTTACACACCAGAGACCGGCCATGCCATCAAGGTACTCCCTGCCGTCCACGTCTGTCACCCACGAACCGTCCGCTTTCTCTATAACCATGCCTCCTCCCGGGCTGTAAGGCCTCATAGCATGCCAAATGCTTTCCTCATCTCTTTTTTTCATCTCTTCCGGCTCCCAGGCCATCACGGTCACCCTTTCTACTAAAATGTCAGCGTATACAAAATGCTGTCTACCGTGATCTTCTCACGTCCGGCCTGAAAAGAAAAGACTCAGTGGGAAGGAGTTTATAGTCAGAGTGCCTGGTTTTCATGTTTTTAGCTTCATATACCCACTCATTTTTTCAATCGGTGCAGACGGACTGTCAGCGAAGGGATATCCACGCGGAGCAGTGTCCACCGGAACAGTTTTACCTTTAGCTCTCCGGCCACGGTCACTGCTTCCACCGGATTCCCATTTTCAATTTTTCGTTTCACCTCTACCGAAGCTCCGCTTTGCACAGGAAATGTATTTCTGGGCACCGGATGGCTTTCACCAAACAAATGACGGGGTTCTGACAGCCTGTATGTCTTAGCGGCTGAGTTCTTTTCCTTGTTTTTCATTTGGCACCGTCCTTTCTGAACAGCTCTGTTTCTTTTTCCTTTCCCTTTTCCCTGAAAATCTTTCACTGCTTTCACCTTCTCTCCCCTTCGATATTTTTATTGGTCAAAAATGTTTAGACTTTCGCAAAAACGTTAATACATTCTCTACCGTTTTTCACAGTTGTTGTTCAAGCATATTTCTTGAATTTCTCTTCCCCATTTCCTACTATGGTGGTGTAAATCAATTGGTCAGAGAAAATCAAATTCATCTCTTGCATTATACGGGAATCGGGTATATAATACTGTTACAAGGTCAAAGATAGTCAAAGTCAACGAAATAATTTTGACCTTACAAAGATGAAAAATGAACGATGCACACGTCAATAATACTACTTTAAAATAAGGAGGTTCGGTTCAGTATGATGAGATGTGAACATTGCGAACAGCGTCCAGCACGCATTGAACTGAACATGAATGTTAATGGAAGTCATCAAAAAATGCACCTGTGTGAACGGTGCTATAGAGAAATCCGCCAAAGCATGAATCAGCCATCCGGCCAGGGCAGCTTCGGCGGTTCCCAGTCCCCGTTTGACCAATTCTTTAACAATATGATGGGCAGCGGAGCAGAACAAGGATCCGGCCAGGGACAGGAACAGGCCCAGTCTGGCGGTGGCCAGGGCGGCGGCCTTCTTGACGATTTAGGTAAAAACCTGTCTGACGTTGCACGCGCCGGACTCATTGACCCAGTCATCGGCCGCGATAAAGAAGTCGAACAAGTCATTGAAACGTTGAACCGCCGCAATAAAAACAATCCGGTTCTTATCGGTGAACCGGGTGTCGGTAAGACAGCCATTGCCGAAGGCCTGGCCCTCCGCATTTCAGAAGGCGATGTACCAAACAAACTGAAAAATAAAAGTATCTACCTGCTCGACGTCACTTCCCTCGTAGCAAATACCGGGGTGCGCGGACAGTTTGAAGAACGCATGAAACAGCTGCTAAAAGAGCTGCAGGAACGCCAGGATGTCATCGTCTTTATTGATGAGGTTCACCAAATCGTTGGCGCAGGTTCGGCAGAAGGTTCTTCAGACGCCGGCAATATTATGAAACCGGCACTGGCCCGCGGAGAAATTCAATTGATCGGTGCAACTACGCTTGCGGAATACCGTAAAATTGAAAAAGACGCAGCACTCGAACGCCGTTTTCAGCCGGTTATGGTTAACGAACCAAATCTCGAAGACAGCGTAGCGATCCTAAAAGGGCTGCAGGCAAACTATGAAAAATTCCATCATGTGGCTTTTACTGATGAAGCACTTGAAGCCTGCGTTAATTTATCCAACCGCTACGTACAGGACCGGTTCCTGCCGGACAAAGCAATCGATTTAATGGATGAAGCAGGCTCCAAAATAAACCTTGCTCACAGCGATGATGACAGCGAATCTCTGCAAAGCCGTCTCGAACAGATTGCTGCGGAAAAAGAGCGTGCTACCCAGCAGGAAGATTATGAACGCGCAGCTAAGCTTCGTGATGAAGAGGCCAAGCTGCAGGAGCAGGTTAAAGAAGCCGAACAAAACGGCAATATTCAAAAAGAAACGCCAACCGTTGATGTAGAAACGATCCAGATGATCGTGGAAAATAAAACCGGCATTCCGGTTCGCCGCCTCCAGCGCGATGAACAAAAGAAAATGCGCGATCTGCCTGAACGTCTGAATGCCAATGTGATTGGACAGGAAGAAGCAGTAAGTAAAGTCGCGCGCTCGATTCGCAGAAATCGTGCCGGCCTTCGCCGCGGCAGCCGTCCGATTGGATCCTTCCTATTTGTCGGTCCAACCGGCGTCGGGAAAACAGAGCTTTCCAAAACACTCGCTTCTGAAATGTTTGGCGATCCTGAAGCAATGATCCGCCTCGACATGAGTGAATATATGGAAAAACATTCTGTGTCCAAGCTTATCGGTTCGCCACCAGGATATGTCGGACACGATGAAGCAGGACAGCTGACAGAAAAAGTGCGCCGGAAGCCGTACAGCATCATTCTGCTGGACGAAATTGAAAAAGCGCACCCTGATGTGCAGCATATGTTCCTGCAGATCATGGAAGACGGCCGCCTGACTGACAGTCAGGGACGCACGGTCAGCTTTAAGGATACAGTCATCATTATGACTTCAAACGCCGGTTCGCAAATGAAACGCGTTACGGTAGGCTTTGGAGACAAAGACCAGGTAGAACCAAAAATCATGGAATCCCTCAGCGATTATTTCCGTCCGGAATTCCTGAACCGTTTCGACAGCATTGTAAGCTTCAAAGAACTGGCTCGCGAAGACCTTGTTACCATCGTAGATCTCATGCTCAAAGACATCTTAGAAGCAGCCAGTGAGCAGGGACTGAATGTTACCGTGTCTGAAGATGCAAAACGTATGCTGGCCGATCAGGGCTATGATCCTTCGTTCGGTGCCCGCCCTCTCCGCCGCGTAATCGAAGAAAAAGTAGAAGACGGCATTGCTGATCTCATGCTTGAAGAGGAAGATGTGCAAAGCATTATGATCACGGTGAACGACAATGATATCCAGGTAGCCAATGCCCAAACTTCTGCCTCTGCTGAAGAATAACTCTTATATTACCGAAAAGCCCTGCAGCAGCCGCTGCAGGGCTTTTTTATGCTTAAAAACATCTGTTATGCACCGCTTACTTATTTTATGTTTTTCCTTTCTCAAACCGCGTATCACAAAAAAAGAAGCATTTTTCTGCAACACCGCTTTTATAGCCCTCGGAATCCGTATCGGAGAATGGTGCCTTTTTAATTAATTTTCTTAATAGTTTTATTGAACGCAGCGGTGGATACGCATTATAATCTCTCCCCCGAAATCCTAAATGTTCCACGTGGAACATTTTATGTTTGTGAAGCTATTTTCCATCTTCCTTTTACTTTTTTACAAAAAGAGCGTACAATGTAATTGATAACGATTATCACTAAAGGAGCTGGACACCTTGTCTGACTTTCACATACACGATGTTACCATTATCGGCGGCGGGCCTGCTGGTTTATACACTGCTTTCTACTGCGGAATGCGGGCGCTCGACACCCATATCATCGAAGCGCAGCCTGATCTGGGCGGGAAAATTCACGCCTACCCTGAAAAAATTGTCTGGGATGTCGGCGGACTGCCTCCTTCCTCCGGGAAACAGCTGATGGATCAGCTGGTGGCACAGGCAGAAACGTTCCACCCGGCCATTACTACAAATGAAAAAATTATTCACGTGGAAAAGGATGAGGCCGGGCTTTTCCGTCTAGAGGCAGAAACAGGAGGCATCTATTATTCCCGTGCGGTTATCATTGCTGTCGGTCACGGCATTCTTCATGCCCAAAAGCTCGACATCGAAGGCGCAGAAAAGTTTGAGCTTTCGAATCTGCACTATACCGTGCAGCAGCTTGAGCGCTTCCGTGACCAGAAGGTAGTCATTTCCGGAGGCGGCAACTCTGCCGTCGATTGGGCGAACGCTCTCTGCCCGATCGCAAGCGAAGTCACCGTCGTGCACCGGCGCGATGAGTTCGGCGGTCATGAACGGCACGTTCAGGAAATGAAGGATTCCGAAGTAAATGTCCAGACGCCTTTTGCTCTTTCGGGGCTTCACAGCAACGACGAGGGCACTGCTATCGAAAGGGTGCTCTGCACAAACCTTGAGACGAACGAAAGTATGGAGAAAGAAGTGGATGCTGTGATCGTGAATCACGGTTTCCAGATGGAGTTCGAGCTTCTCGAAAACCTGCAGCTGCAGACAGAAGAAAATAAAATCCTCGTAAACGAGCAGATGAGAACAAATATTGAAGGTTTATTTGCTGCCGGTGATATTACCAATCACCAGGGAAAAGTCCATTTGATTGCCGGCGCGTTTGTGGAAGGCGCTTCAGCTGCGAACAGCGTCAAGCAGTTTCTTGAGCCCGGTGCCGGAGCAAAGGCTATGGTATCCTCCCATAACGAGCGGTTTGCGGAAAAAAATCAGGAAATTCAAAAGAATATCCTTTCCAAACAGCTGTAAACAGCCGTTTGAATGCTTTATGGAAACACTGGCGGCCATCAATTAATCAAAGAGGTGAAAGCGTTGCGACTACCCCGCTCCACAGAACGTCTTTCATTTCGTTCCATGCAGCATAAAGACCACCGGCTGCTGAAAAACATTTTCCAGGATAAAGACGTTATGCGCTATTACTCCGCGTTAAAGTCCGAAAAAGAGATCGACGAATGGATCCATTGGAATAAAAGTCACTATCTATCGTACGGGGTCGGAATGTGGATCGTGGAAGACCGGCAAAACAAAAGCTTTATCGGCCAGTGCGGACTTGTCCCCGAAAAAATAGAGGGCAGTGTTTCTATTGAACTTGGATACCTGTTCACACCGGAGAACTGGGGATACGGGTACGCGTCCGAATCCGCTGCTATGGTCCGGGATTTCGCGTTTTATTCACTCGATATTTCAACGCTTATATCAATCATCGATCCTGAAAACACGCCTTCTATTAAAGTTGCTGAAAATATTGGGATGACCTATCAGCGTCCCGTCAAACGGTGGAACCGTTCCTTCAGCTTATATGCTGCGGTCCGCCCCTGATTCAACTGTCACAATTCGTCCATTGTACCGGGCCTTCCCCTGTGCTATGTTAACGATATATTCTTATCGTGATTTTGACATTAGAAAGGAAGGCCGTGCATGAATTCTCTCCAATCGCTTAGATGGGCCGGTATCATTGAAGGAATCTCATTTCTGCTTCTGCTCTTTATTGCTATGCCTTTAAAATACGGGGCGGGCTTTGACATGGCTGTGACCGTCGTTGGCGCTGCCCACGGGGGATTGTTCGTCCTGTATGTAGCTATTGCTTTGTTTGTCTGGGTACAGAAGCGCTGGCCATTTCTGCGTATGCTTATTGCCGTTATTGTATCCGTCATCCCGTTTGGCCCGTTTGTATTTGAACGCAGCCTGCGGCGTGAAGAAAATGAAGAGCTTGAGCCCGGCGCCGTCTTTTAAACCGAACCTTTCGTTCGGTTTTTTTCATGGCCCGATGGCGGCTTATAGTAATTTATCTCAAAACATGATATAAAGAATTGATGCTGTGAAAAATTTGCAGTTTTTACATAAACCAATTTTGATGAACGAGGAGTCTCGATGTACATGATTGAATGGAAAAATATTTTACGTGGCATGGCCATGGGAGCAAGTGACGTTATTCCGGGCGTAAGCGGCGGCACACTGGCGTTAATCCTTGGTATTTACTACCGGCTGCTGTCTGCCATCAGCATGCTTTTTTCACGCCAGTGGAAGCAGCAGCTCGGCTTTTTAATTCCTCTCGGTGTAGGGATGGGGACAGCTATTCTGTCACTTGCCCATCTGCTTGAATGGCTGCTTGCCGAACACCCGCAGCCGACGTTTTTTTTCTTTTTTGGACTGATTCTCGGAACGATTCCATTTATTTTGTACAAAGTGAATTACAAAACGAATTTTAAAAAGCATCATTACGTCATTTTGCTGATCGCTGCTGTGATTGTCCTGCTCTCGGGTCTTTTCCAGGGAGATGAGGAGGCAGCCGTCATTGCCACCGGCAGTGCTGGAAGCTTTGCCACCTTGTTTTTCTCAGGATGGCTTGCGAGTACAGCGATGATTCTTCCCGGCATCAGCGGTTCGTTTGTGCTCGTAATAATCGGGGTTTATCAGACTGTGATCAACGCCTTAACAGAGCTGAACCTGCCGGTGCTTTTCACCTTCGGCATCGGCGTGCTCGTCGGGATCGCCATTATGAGTAAGCTCCTTCGTTACCTGCTGCGCGCTCATACTGTCGGAACGTACGCGGTGATTACCGGCCTTCTTCTTGGGTCGCTTTACGTTATATTCCCCGGCTTAAATGACGGCGTGATCGCTTTTATCATCAGTCTGGCGATGTTTGCTGCTGGCCTGGCTCTGGCACTTTTCCTCGGCCGGATTGACCGTACCAGAGCAGTGTAATTCCTATAAGTAAAAGAGAAGGGGCTGTCCCAAAAATGAACTGATCCCCGTCAAGTAGACAATGAAAATAAGTAAAACTCTTAAGCGGCTTGATTCCGGTATTCTATCGGGGTCAAGCCGTTTAAATGTTCCTGGTATCGTTGGTGGTTGTAAAACCGAATGTAGCGACGAATCGCTTTC